>JBGTLX010000579.1:0-6707 GCA_041743855.1 Rhizobiaceae bacterium
AACGCGATCGAATAGCTCATCTCGTCCAGCGTTTTCGGATTGTAGCCGGCCAGCCGCACCGCATAGTGAAAGGTCTGGATGCGAACACGGGCGACATCGCCGCTGGACAGGTTGTTCCGGAGCATCAGATCGCGCGCGGCATCGATAGACGGGTGCGCCCAGCGACAAACCGGATAGGGTTTGTAGTGGGTGTCCTCGACGATGCGCCACGCTTTGCCCAAATCATCCCACCAGGGTTCGGCTGCCATGCCTTCCGCCGTGATCGCCGGCGCACCGGTGAAACCGAGTTCAGCCATGTAGGCCGCCATGACGCCCGACGGCGAACCCCAGCCGACGCCGTCTCGAAGCATGGTCGGATGGTCGATGCAGCGCATCATCTGGCTGCGCGGCCCGTGATATTCGGCGATGCCTGCAGCATGGCGCGTTCGCTCAATGTCGAGCCCGAGCAGCCGCGAGACGCCGGCCGCCACACCGACGGCCGTCCACGCCCCGGATGTATGATAGTCCGCAGCCGTGCCGTGCAGCGTCAGCCCGGCGCGGTAGGCGATCTCGTAGGCGACGACCAGCGCGACCATCAGTTCCCTGCCGGAGATAGGCTTGCCGCCGGCGCGCAGTGAATCGGCGACGCCGAGCAGCGCCGGAAACACCGCCGACCCGGCATGGCCCTTGCAGGGGCTGGTGCCGTCATGCCCGTCGATGGAATCGATGGTGAAGGCGCCGGCAAACGCTGCGCCCGCCGGGCTGACCGGTCGCCCGTCGAAGATCATCCGCGCCGCCCCAATCCCGGGTGACGAGCGCCAAAGTAGGTCGGCGAGCTTTCGCGTGATTGCCGAAATGTCGGTGGTCGCGCCGACGGCCGCCACGCCCAGTATGTCGGCGAAACTCCGTCGGAGCACAATGCGAACGTCGTCGGGAATCTCGTTGTAGGTCAGGCTGCCGGCGAACTCGGAAAAGCTGGTCATGCCGCCTGCAACTGTTTTTCTGTAGCGTGCTTTCGGAAAAACTGGCCACCGTTTCGCAACGACGCCCGCTGTTTCTTCAGCCTATTGGCAGGTCCGGACCGTCACAATCAAAATAATTTCGCCACTGCCTGAATTTGATTTCGGCCGATACTGGCGACCGGCCCTACTCGCTCCGCAGACCGGTGCTGAGCGACAGCATCCAGGCCTTGAAATGCTTGACCCGCGCCAGCCCGGCGGAGCGTTTGGGCGCGACGAAGTAATAGGCGCCGTCCGTCCGCACCTCTTCGGCGAAGGGTGCGACCAGCAATCCGCGCTTCAAAAGGAAGTCGCCATAAGGCCGCCGGTTCATCGCCACACCCATGCCCTCGCGCGCCGCGAGAAGGGCATGCGAGCGTGAATCGAACATCAGTTTGGGTGCCTGGTTCGCCCCCGACACTCCCATCTTGTCGAACCAGAAATCCCATTCATGTGGATCGTAGTCGCAGCCGATCAACCGCCGCCCGATCAGATCCTCCGGCGTTTCGATGACGCCGTAATGGCGCAGATAATCCGGTGAGGCGACCGGCGTCATGGCGTCGTCGATCAGCTTCTCGCACATGGGCTCCGACGGGGCTTCCATCGCGTAGCGGATGGCGATGTCGACGCTGGAGCCGGAAAATTCGATCTCGTCGGGTTTGGTGACCAGCTTGACGGTAACTTCCGGATTGGACGACAGGAAATCGTCGAGTTGCGGGATAAGCCACAATTGCGCCAGCGACTGGAAGAGATGGATGGTCAGTCCGCCGCTGTTGGCGCCCTGCATCACCGCAAGCGTGCTGGCCTCGATCCGGTCCAGCGCGTCGCCGAGCCCTTCCAGATATTTTTCGCCGATTTCGGTCAGCTTCAGGCCGGCCTGCTCGCGCAGAAACAGTTTTGCGCTGACGAAGGTTTCGAGCGACTTGATCTGGTGGCTGACTGCCGAACTCGAAATCAGCAATTCTTCCGCCGCGTCGGCCAGGCTGCCGGCCCGCGCCGCCGCCTCGAACGCCCGCAACGCGGCAAAGGGTGGTAGACGCCGCGCCATTTTTCTCCTCGCCCCTCGTAAGGGCCTATATCCATAGGCCCTTTCCACGGATCACGAAAGAACCGGCGGCCTTGGACAGGTGGCGCGCGCTCACGTCCGCATGCGAAGCCCTTTGGGGTCATAACGGGGGCCGTCGGAGACTGATGCCGCGCAGCGCTTGCCGTTGATCTCGACTTCGAAGCCGGCGCCGGTCTCGGTCACGGCCGAGCGCAGATAGCCCAGCGCGAGGCTTTCATTCACGGCGTAACCGTAAGCGCCTGACGTCACATAGCCGATATAGATATCGTCGCGAAAAACCGGCTCGCCGCCGCTGCAATCGGCCTCGCTTGCGTCGACGGTCAGCGTGACGAAGCGCTCCGGCGCTCCCTGTTCGCGATGTTTTCGCGACGCCGCCTCGCCGATAAAGCCCGAGCGCTTCCAGTCGACGAAACGGTCCATGCCGGTTTCCATGACCGTGTAATCGGGGGCGAGGTCGAGGCCCCAGATCTTGAACGCTTTTTCCACGCGCAGGCCGGCGAGCGCTCTGCTGCCGGCGGGCACGAGGCCGAGATCGGAGCCGGCTCTGAACAGCGCGTCATAAAGTCCTGCCTGATACATGGCCGGCGTATAGATCTCATAGCCGAGCTCGCCCGAAAACGAAACTCGCAAGACAATGGAGTCGGTCGCGCCTTCGATCTCCATGCGCCGGACCGACAGGAACGGAAAGGCTTCGTTCGACAGGTCGGCGTGCGTCGCCTTCGCCAGAATTTTCCGCGCGTTTGGTCCGGCCAGCATCAGCCCGGTCCAACTGTCGGACAGGTTCTCGACCGACGCGTCCGGCCCCGCATGGGCATCGAACCAGCGCATGTGCTGGCCTTGCATTGTGCCCGCGCCGAGCAGCAAAAAGCTGCCTTTGTCGAGCTTCGAGACCGTCAGGTCGCCGATCAGTTTGCCCTTTTCCGACAGCATCGGCGACAGCGCGATCGCGCCGGGTTTTTGCGGGATTCGCCCGGCCAGGATCCGCTTCAGCCAGGCGTCGGCATTTTGACCCGATATCCTGTATTTCGCGAAAGTCGAGATCTCGAACAGGCCGGCGGCGCTCCGCACCGCCCGGCACTCGTCGCCCACCGTCTTCCACCAGTTCTGGCGGGCATAGCCAAAATTGTCGCGCGGTTCATCGCCGGCCCGCGCAAACCACAGCGGCTGCTCCCAGCCATTCTTGAAACCGAACACTGCCCCCTTGGCCTTTTGCGCCGCATAAGCGGGAAAGGTCCGCACGGGCCTGCCGGCGGCGCATTCGAGATGGGGATAAGGCCGCTCCTGCCGGTTCTCGTAGTAATATTTGGTCCGCTCGAAGGTGAAGCGTTTTCCCGCCCAGCGCCCGAAGCGGGCGACGTCCCAGAAATTCACGTCCATTTCCGGCTCGCCGTCGACGATCCATTCCGAGATCACCTTGCCGATGCCGGCACCCTGGTTCAAACCGCTCATCACGCCGCAGGCGCAAAAATAGTTCTTCAATTCCGGATGGGGGCCGAGCAAAGGTCCGAGATCGGGCGAAAAGATCATAGGGCCGTTGATGACGCGCTTGATGCCGGCCTCGCCGAGGCATGGCATGCGGTCCATCGCGACCTCGAAATTGCGGTCCATGCGCGACAGATCGTTGGGCAGTAGCTCGTGGCCGAAATCGAGCGGCGTGCCTTCGAAGGCCCAGTGATGGCAGGTATTTTCATAAGCGCCAAGCAGGATGCCCTGCCCCTCCTGGCGCGAATAATAGCCGGCTTCGCTTTCGCCGATGGTCGGCAATTCGTGCGCCATGGCCTCGATTTCGGGGATCGCGTCGGTCACCAGATAATGATGTTCCACCGGCAGCAGCGGCAGTTTGATGCCGGCCATCGCGCCCACTTCACGAGCCCAGAGGCCCGCAGCGTTAACGATGAAGTCGGCATGGATCGTGCCGTTCGGCGTCTCGACATCCCAGCCGCCGTCGGCGCGCGGCGCAGTCGCCGTCACCGGCGTATGGCGATGGATCTTCGCGCCAAGTTTCCGGGCGGCGGCGGCAAAGGCGTTGGTGGCGGACGACGGGTCGACATGGCCCTTGATCGGCTCCCACAGCACCGCCTTCAGGCTTTTCGTGTCGAGCACCGGCGCGCGGTCCCGCGCTTCCTCGAAGGTGATCCATTCCGCCTCGACGCCGTTGCGCCGCGCCCGGGCGCGGGCGGTGGCAAGGGTCGTCACCTCGTCGTCGGAAGCGGCCAGATGCATGCCGCCGGTCGGATGGTAACCGACGGATTGGCCGCTTTCGCGTTCGATTTCGGGATAGAGGTTGATCGTATAGACTTGCAGCCTTTGTGCGTTAGACGGTCTCGTCAGCGAAAACAGATTGCCCGCCGCATGCCAGGTCGAGCCGGAGGTGAGTTCGGACCGCTCCAGCAACATGACATCGGTCCACCCTTTTTTGGCCAGATGGTAGAGGATGGCGCAGCCGGTTATCCCGCCGCCGATCACCACCACGCGCGCATGTGTTTCCATTCCGTCGTCAATCCATTTCAGTTGTTGCGGGCAATTCTAACGATGGCAGCCAGCTCGATCTTGCGCCGCGCCACAAAATCCTCGAGCTCCTCGATCACCGACGGGTCGATGGCAGGCTCTTCGTATTCGTTGACCATCTGCTTCCAGATGCCGTTGGACCAGCGCGCCGGCGACCGTGGCCGGGGCCATCGCGCCGGCGAGGCCAAAGGCGTCACGCAGACGACCTGGCCGAGCTTGGCATATTCGATCACCCCTTGAGCGATCTCGCCGTCGAGCACCAGCGGCGTGTAGGTGTTGGTGTTGACGAAGAAAACCGGATTGGCTGCCAGGCTTTCCTCGTCCTCGCCGTACCAGATTTTCGCCATTTCGATCGCGTCGCGGGCGCGGTGCTTGCCGATCGTCAAAGGCTTCCAAGGCTTGTCCGAAAGCTTGCAGCACGACAGATAGAAATCGAGATAGCGCGTGTCGGCGGGAAGGTCCTGCGCCTCGACGCTGATGCCGCCCTCGATCTGCAGCACATCGGTCATGTGCGTCATCTTCAGGAAGTTTTCCTGATCCCGAAACGTGCCGGCGCGGCGGCCGTGGTCGAGATCGGAGACGAAGGGCGGCCCGCTGACCGCCGTGAACGCCACCTGGCCCTCACCCATGAACAGTTTTTTGGCCGAATCGCCGCCGCGCACGCTCGCAACCGAAGGGGCCTTGGCGACGAGCTCCAGAATGCCCTCGCGGTCGAAATGGACGCGCTCCGTCGGGTGATCGACCGAAAAGCCCGCCGCAGCGAAATAATCCCGCGCTTGCCTGTCCTGGATGCGCATGCCGACATCTTCCAGCACGGTCATCGAAGCGTCATGGATCCGTTCGATCTGCTCCTCGTCAAGCACCTGGATCGGCGCATAGGGGTTACGGAGCTGCAGCCACTTGGCTGAGAATTCCAGTCTGCCGTCGCGCACCTGCGCACCCTGGCCGTCGCTCGCATGTCTTATCCGCACAGTTCGATTTTCTCGGAGAAGTGGAGAAGCATTGGTCCCCAAGGGCAATTGAAAACCCTTCAGCGCACTGTGAGCCAAATTCGTCCACAAAAACTGCTTCAGCCTGCAGCCACGAGGCTAACGCGTTACAGTCAGGCGGCCTGCGGCATGCGCGAGGTGAATGTCGCCCGCGTGATGGAAATTTTTGTGCCGTTCGCGTCGCTTACGGCTTCAAGCACGGCATTCAACTGCTTTACGAGAGCCTGCACGATAGCCGTCCCCAGGCCGGTGGCGCTGCCATCGGCTTCGCTGGCGTTTTTGCCGACGCCGTTATCGGAGACAGTCAACTTCCAGTCCGTGTCGTCGATCTCGTAGGTGACGAGGATCTGCGCCTCGAGCGTGCTGACCGGAAACGCGTATTTGACCGCGTTGATGACAAGCTCGGTCACGATCAGCCCGAGGCTGACGGCCCTGTCGGAGCCGATCTGCCCGTCGTCGGCCATGACCTTGATCGCAATCGTCTGGCTTTCCCCGACCATCGAGGAGCGTAGGCTGCTGCAAAGCTTGGACAGGTAGGAGCCGGCTTCGATCTGGTCGATACCACCGGACGTATGGAGGTGCCGCTGCACCTCGGCGACCGACATGACGCGCTGATGCGCATCGTTCAAATGCTGGCGTGTTTCTTCCGACGACACGGCCCGCGCCTTCAGCAACAATATGCTGGCGATGATTTGCAGGCTGTTGGCGACGCGGTGCTGCATTTCCTGAAGCAGCACGCCCTTCTGGCGCAGCAGTTCCTCGGTCTGCTTGAGAAGTTCTTCCTTCTCGTCCTCGATGGCCCGACGCGCCGTGATGTCCATGAAGGCAAGCAGGATCGTCTTGTTCGAACTGTCGTCATAAACCACTTTGCGTGCGTTCAGCAGCATGATCCTGCGGCCGATGCCGGGGAAGTCATGCTCCACCTCGAAGCCGTCCATGGCGGCGTGCTCCGGAATGATCGTCTCCAGAAGCTCGCGCAGCGCAGGGATATCCCACTGGCCATCGCCCAGCGAATAAAGCAGACGACCCTGCGTCTGTTCGGGATCGACCTTGAAAGTTTCGTAGAACGAAACGCTGGCCGCCAGCACGTGAAATCGGTCGTCCAGCACGATGAAAGGCTCGGGGATCGTGTTGACGATCGCCTGCGCCAGCGTCTGCGCATCTTCG
>JBGTLX010000580.1:0-5452 GCA_041743855.1 Rhizobiaceae bacterium
GTCGACCGGTCACACGCCCACCCCTCTTCGGGGCGCAGTTGGACGCGGCGGATGATCCGCCTCTCCGCACCAGGCATTCGTCTTGCCCACCACGAAACGCCGGCCTGTCGGACGCCCTCGGAGACATGGGAACCGAATCCATGCCGGGAGGTCACCGCCGCTCTCCCAATCCCCGGTCCGGAACCGGTTCCCGCAAGAGCGATGGGAGGGATAATAAGGGAGGGGGCGGGGGCGTGGATAAAGAAAATTCGGTTTTGTGGAGAATCAATGGCTTGGCGGGCAAAAGGCCGGATTTCATCCCCGCTTGGCGGACGCAGCCCGCAACCTCGTCATCCCGGAAGGCGAGCGAAGCGATGCCTATCCGGAGTAGCACGGCCGGGTGGAGTGAAAGGCTGGGACTTCGTCAAACGCGCCAAGGCGAGGACCGGGCCGCGCTTGACGATGTGCGACCAATGGGTCCCGGCTCGCCTTCGCCGCTGGGCCGGGATGACGAAGGTGGTTGCCTCAAAGCAACGAAAATCGACCCGAGGCGGAGCCCCCGGGCCGATTTCGCTTTCGATCGGTTCCGGGAACGGGTCCGCGACCCCTTCACATCCCGGAATGCACCTGCTTGGGCATGTCGGGGGTCACACCCACATGGGCGCCGTTACCCGAACCGAAGGTCTCGGGAAATTCCGCCTTTCCACGCGTTCGGGTCTTGGCGGCCTCCTGGCGCTTTTCGAGCGGCAGCAGGCGCTTCAGTTTCTCGGTGAGAACCTCGATTTCGCCGCGCAGAGACGCGATCTCCTGCTTCTGCATCTCGACGAGCGCCTGGTCTGCCCCGTCTGAGCCACCCTGATTGCGCCCGTTCTCGATTTCGGCGGAGAGGGCGGCGTATTTCTTCTCGGCCAGATGCTTTTCGGAGTCGAGATTGCTCAGCCGCGTCTTGATCGCCTCGATCTCGCTGACGGCATCCAGATGCTCGGTGGTGCTGGCCAGGAGCCGCGCGCCCAAAGCGTGGTTTTCGCCCTTCAGCGCATGGTTCTCGGTCTGGTAGCGCTTCTCGCGCTCGCTCATCTCCAATTCGAGCGTCCCGAGTTGCTCCGTGGCGTCGGCCAGACGCGCCTCCAGCCCGTCATGCACCTTCTGGATGCGCGACAGTTCACTTTCGGCGGTGGAGAGCTTTGCCGCCATCTCCGCGTAGCGGGCCGATTCCTCGGCGTGGATGGCAAAGAGGTCGTCGTATTTGCGGCGGATATCGGCTTGTTTCTTGACCGCATTTTCGAGGTCTAGGGAGGCGGTGACGCCCTTGTCGCGCAGCACCTCGTTTTCGCGTAGCAGGCGTTCGGCGAGGCTCGTCTTGGCCGAAAGCGCGGTATGGAGCTCGCCATGCTGCGCCTCGGAGCGGGCGAGGAGGTTGCGCGCCTCGACGGCGTCGAGCTTGACGACGTTCAACTCATCGCGCAGCGCCGCAGCCTCGTGAACGAACTTGGCTTCGCGGCGCTTCTGCATGTCGACGAGCGCTTCGTAGCGGACGCGCTGCCTTTCGAGCTTGTCGAGACGGTCCGCCTGACGGCGCGCATGCGCCGAGAGGGCTGCGTTCTGGACCTCCATATCGTTGGCCCGCTGGATGTCGGCGTAGCAGTCGTTGAGGAACTCGCGACTGAGATGATGGGCCGCCGTGACGTTGGCAAGCGCGGCGCCGATCTGGTCCAGATCCTTGTGCACGGCGCTGCGCGACTCGTCGAAGATGGCGAACGCCGCCAGCCGGCTCCTTGTGTGGGCTGTGATGCGCTCGGCGACGTCCTCCGGGACGGCAGGCGCCTCGTCATCTGCATCCAAGTCGGCTTCCATCTCGGGCTGCGCATCGATCGCGTCGCCTGAATCGGTCGGCTGCACAAGTCGGTCCAGACCTTCGCCGCCATCCGGCTCGGCGTCCAAAGAGGCCTCCAGGAACGCCTCGTCGAACGCGTCGCTCATGCCGCTTTCGAGATTGACGAAAGCCCGCTTCAGGGCGCTGCCCGGCTTCAGGATGTTGTCGATATTCATGTCATCAAACCCCAGGCTACTCGAACGAGACGCGATCATGATGGTTCACGATCCGTTAACATCATACACATTCTTTACGGGATTCAAATAGGATCGATACTGGACTTGCCTACATAGTAAACATCGGCTCCGGATGGTCAATATACGACCCCAGGATCGGCATCTAAGCTTCACGACAGATCGTATACTTGCACTAAGGCTCGGAAGGCGTCGAGCATTTGAAGCAGATTTTCTGAAAATGCGGCGCAGCGGTGAAGTCATCATGCCGCGCCGGGCCCGAAACACTCTGGCAGTGCTACGGATGGGTGTCCGATCCCGCCGATTGCGCGATCAGAACCCGGTTTCGATACGCTCGAAGATGACGTTGGTGAAGGCCGAGATCTGGCTGCCGATGAAGGGGCCGGTGAAGGCGACGACCAGCATGATGGCGACGATCTTGGGCACGAAAGTCAGCGTGATTTCCTGGATCTGGGTGAGCGCCTGGATGAGCGCGATGCCGATGCCGACGAGCATGGCCACGCCGACCGCCGGCCCGGAAGCGGTCAGCACCGTCCAGATCGCATACTGGACGATGTCGAGGGCGTCGGCCTCGTTCACGGCGCTGCTTCGCTGTCCGTTGCGCTCAAGCGCCGTCGCCGGAGATGACGACGCCCGGTCCGATGACGATCTCCGCGCCGCCTTCAAGCATGGCGACGATGCCGTTCGAGATCAGGCGGACCTCCTCGACGACGCCGCTGACCTCACCGTCGGCCGAGGTGACTGTGCGGCCGATCAGCGAATCGGCTTGCGCCAGCGCCGAGGCCTGCAACATCTGGTCGAGCTTGGAGTTGATCTGCACCGACTGCTCGACCTGGGAAAAGGCCGCGAGCTGCGCGACATATTGGGTCGAATCCATCGGGTCGGTCGGATCCTGGTTCTTCATCTGCGCGACCAGCAGTTTCAGGAACGACTGATAGTCGACCGTGGTCTGCGGGACGGGGTCGGCCGCCGGGGTCTGGTTGGCGACGCTGCTCGGCGCGGTGACGTTCATCGGACGTTTTCTCCCATGGCGATCGGCCTGTTGACGGTCGGCATGTCGTCGTTTTCGCCCAGCGCCCGGCCTTCCAGCGGATAGAGCGAGCGGATCGCCTTCAACGCCTCGAACACATGACCTTCGCCGACCATGCGGTCCACATGCTTGAGCGTGCCGCAGATCTCCGGCTCGGAAAAACTCGCGATCATCAGCGGCAGCGTCTTGCGAAACATCTCGTAGGCTTGGCTTGCGTCGTTCGGGTTCATCAGCATCACCTGCAGGATGAAATAGAGCTGGCGAAGCGGCGTCGAGGCTTCGCTCAACTGGAGCACATGGCTTTCCAGCAGGAACTGGACGTCGTTCAAAAGCTCCAGCGTGACTTTGCGGTCGACCTTGACCACCGCGCCGTTGATGTAGATCTTTTCGCCTGGCCGCAGCGAGACTTTCAGCGTGTTCTTCATTTTATCCCGTCGCGGATGATCTGCGAGACCTCGATCAGGCCTTCGAAATTGTCGGAGCGGCCCTGCCGCACATCTTCGGCTTCGCGCAGCAGCCAGAGGCCGATCGAGATCAGATTGGCGCGCAGTTCCTTGGGTAGGGCATTGTCGACGTTGCCCAAATCCTCGACGAACGACGTCCATACCCGGTTCATGAAATGCAGGGCCTCGATGGCTTTCATGGACTGCGGGCCTTCCGCGTGCGCGGCGGCGAGCATGTCGATGGAGCGCGTCAGCAACTGCCTTTCGCGGTCCTTGGCGTCTGCCACCGAGTCGGTCTGGATGTCGGCGTAGGAGAATTGGTACATCTGGGTCCCGTGTGGCGCGAGTTGAAGTTTTCGATGCTCTAACCGAGGAATCTCAAGAGGCTCAGTTGCTGGATGCGCGCGGTGAGCGCGTAGGAGGTTTCGATGTGCGACAGAAGATCGGCGACGCGCGTCGAGGCTTCGTAGGGGTCGACGCCCTCCATTTCGATGATGTGGCGCTCGAACAGAGTGGCCTGCATTTCGATACGCTCGCTGGCGTCGGTGACGCGCTTCTGGGTGATGCCGGTTTGCGACTGAAGGGTGGAGATGTCGCCGATGGCCTGGCCGACCAAGGCCACGGCGCGGCTGACCAACTGCTGCTTGCCGGCCACGCTGAGATTGCTCGAAAAAAGATCGGCGATCGCGGCGGCGGCCATCGTCAGCTTGCGCAGGCCGTCATTGTTGGCGCTGACGGAGGTGTCGGTGGTTTCGTTGAGCGCGATGCGGCTGACGATGCGCTGGTCCGACGCGTTCGACCAGTTAGCCTGCCACCCGGATCCCAGGAATTGCGGCTCGACCGCCGCTGTCAGGAAAGCGTCCATGGCGGGCGCGCTGATGTTGGCCGCCGCCGGATCCGTCTGCGCAAAGCCGAAATGCGTGAGGAACGCCGCGTCGAAGGCCGTCTTGGCGGGGGAGGCGGCGGTAAAGCCGTTGAGCGGCTTGACGTCGGTGTTGATGCCGGCAAACAGATGCTCGCCGTTCAGGCTGGTGTTGACGATGGCGGCCAGCGCCTCGAGCGTGGCTTTGGCGCTGGCTTGCGTGACCGAGGAGGACGCGTCGCCCGAAGCGCTCGCCGTCAGCGTCGAAAGGAAGTTCTGCGCGGTTCCGGCCATCTGGGTTAGGGCCGCCTGCGTGGAGGCGAGGCGCGAGGAGACCAGCGCGTTGGAATCGACGATGCCGTTCAAGCGATCCAGATCGCGGGTGAAGGTGACCGCCTGCGCGGTCCGGGCGCCGAGCGCCAGTCCGGTATCGGCGAGTTTGCCGGTGGCGGCTTCCTTCTGCGCGTCGACCAAGGCGCTCTGCGTGCGCATCGTCGAATAGCGAAGCGCCTGCGAGATGGCGGCCGAGGAAACAAAGGTAGCCTTCATCGCCCTACCTCACCGCGGCGAAGAGTGAGGCCAGCATGTCGTCGACGGCCTTGATCAACCGCGCCGACGCTTCGTAGGAATGTTCGAGGTCGAGCAGCAGCGACATTTCCATGTCGACATTGACGCCGGTCTGGTTGGACAGCGCTTCGGCAGTGCGAATGGCGAGCGCTTCCCTGGTTTCGGAGGCGCGCGACGCTTCCTGCCGCAGACCCTGGAACCAGCCGATGGTCGCCGTGGAATAGTCGGCGAGGCTGGCCGAGGCGCTGATGCCGGCGGCGGGGTCGAAGGTCGTCGTCGCGTCGATGCGGTCGCCATAGGAGATCAGCAGATCGGCATAGGACGAGCCGCCGGCATTGTGCACATAGGCCGCGCCATTGGCGCCGCCGTCGCGCAACACCAGCGGGTTGCCGCCCTGCGACGAATCCATCGCGGGATTGAGGCGGATCGTTCCGGCAAGGCCGTCGACCAACGTGCCGGCTGTGGGCATTGCCGGCGCGCCCGCCCAGGTGAACAGGCCCGGCC
>JBGTLX010000581.1:0-3810 GCA_041743855.1 Rhizobiaceae bacterium
GGCGCTGTTCGACCGCGCGATGGCATCCGGCCGGCTGGACGCGCAAGGCCGCGCCGAGCGGCTCGGCCGGCTGACGGTCACTGAGCGCATCGGGGATGCCGCCGACGCCGACCTTGTGATCGAAGCGGTGTTCGACGATCTTGCGGTCAAGACCGACTTGTTCGCAACGCTGGACCGGATCGTGCGCCCCGATGCGATCCTGGCGACCAACACCAGCTATCTTGACCCGGACGCGATTGCCGCCGCAACCGCGAGGCCGGAACGGGTCCTTGGCCTGCATTTCTTTTCGCCGGCCAACATCATGCGGTTGGTCGAGGTGGTGCGCTGCGCTAAGACGGTGCCGGACGTGCTGGCGACCGGCATTGCCGTCGCCAAAACACTCGGCAAGCTGCCGGTCGTTTCCGGCGTCTGCGAGGGGTTCATCGGCAACCGCATCTTCTCGGCCTATCGCCGCGAGGCGGAATTTCTGGTCGAGGACGGGGCGCTGCCGCAGGAGATCGACGCGGCAATGGAAAGCTACGGCTTCGCCATGGGTCCATTCGCCGTCTCCGACATGGCCGGGCTGGACATTTCATGGGCGCGCCGCAAGCGCCAGGCGGCGACCCGCGACCCGGCGCGCTACGTCGACATCGCCGACCGGCTGTGCGAAGCGGGGCGTTTCGGCCAGAAAACCGGGCGCGGCTGGTACGCCTATCCCGGCGGCAAGCGCACCGTCGACCCGGAGGTCACGGCGTTGATCGAAGCGTCGCGTGCCGAAAAGGGTCTTCTCGCGCGCCATTTTGCAGCCGAGGAAATCGTCTCAAAACTGCTCGCGGCGATGGCGGCGGAGGGCCACGAGTTGCTCGCCGAAGGCATTGCGATCCGCGCCGGCGACATCGATCTGGTGATGATCAACGGCTACGGCTTCCCGGCGCACAAAGGCGGGCCGATGTTCGCGTCGGGCGCTCAGGAATCCGGGACGACCGCTTCAGCCTCGATCTCGACTTCGTAGTCGCCGATCAGAGCCCCGGCCTGAACAAGCGTGTTGGCGGGCATGATGTCGGAAAAAACGCGGCCATGCGCGCGCGAAACCGGCTCCCATTGGGAGGCATCCCGTAGATAGATGCGGGTGCGAACGACGTCTTCCATCCGGCCGCCGAGGGCGGCGATCGACGCCGCGATCTTATCGAGGATGTAGGTCGTCTGCGCGCCGGGATCGCCGGGCGCAACGCTACGGTCTGCGGCATGGGTGGCGGTGGTGCCGGATACGCGGATCGTGTCCTTGATCCGAACTGCGCGGCTGTAGCCAGCAATGGGCTCCCAGACGCTGCCCGACGAGACGCGCAGCCGGCCGGAAACGCCGGGTTCGGCGGTGTAGATCGAGGGAATCGCGTCGAGGTGGTGGCTGAGATCGCCGGACGCGGTGAGATAGGGAGGGCGGCGGTATTCGTCGCCGCAATCGCCGGGGATGTCTTTGGTCGCCGCGAACGCGTCGTTCAGCCGAGCCTTGTCCTCGGCATCCAGCGCAAAGCCGAACAGTTTCAGATTGTCGGCGCGGTGCTCGCTCTCGCCGAGCCGCGCACCGATGATGGCCGATGCCACCGCCTCGTGTTCGAGCACCCAGCGTGTGGCGACATTGGAGACGGACACGCCGTGCTTTTTGCCGATCGCGCCAGCCACCGCCAAAATCCCCTGAAAGGCCTGCCAGCCGCCGGCGACGTCGATGAAACGCTTGTATTTTGAACGGCTCCAGTCGGCGATGTCTTGCGGCTCTGGCCTGCCCAGCCATTTGTCGGAAAGAAAGCCGCCGCAGAGCGTGCCGTAGGCCAGCAGTTTCACGCCCTTCTCCCGGCAGAGCGCGGACAATTCGCCGGCCGCCCGCCGGTCGATCAGGGAAAACGAAATTTGGTTGGCAGCGACCGGCACGCCGTCGGCCAGCGCCACGCGCAGATGCGCCGCATCGAAATTGGTGACCCCGATCGCGCCGATTTTTCCCTCGTCTCTCAGCCGAGCCATCTCGTGCAGGGCGTCGAGCCAGGCCGGATGCTCAAAGGTCCACCAATGGAACTGCAGCAGATCGACTTTTTCCACGCCAAGCCGATCGAGCCGGTCCCGGACACCCTTGCGGACGATGTCGGCGGTCATCGGCCCCGGCTCGGGGCACCATTTGGTGAAGGCAATGGGGCGTTTTTTGGCATCGGCGTAGCGCGCCAGCAGCCGGCCGGTGATGATTTCCGCGCTGCCATAGTGGTCGGCCATGTCGAACGTGTCGAAGCCGGCTCGCGCATAGGCTTCAAGCGCGTCGGCGCCCGCTTCCGGGTCGAGCGTCTTGCCATCCTTTTCGAGGTCGGCGACCTGCCAAAGGCCGCAGATCAGACGGCTGACGGAGAGGCCGTCGCCCAGAATTGTGCGGTCAGGAATTTTTGCCATCGGAGGTCCGTCCATCTTTGGGAATACCGCCGCGCGTGCCGAGATGGCGCGACACCACGCGCTCCTCGCCCAGAATGCCGCGCGGACGCAGCAGCAGGATGGCGCAGAGCGCGACGCCGATCATGACGATCTGGAGCGCCGCAGCGCGCGCCTGCTCGCCCGGCGGGAAAAGGGCCGCCACCGCGCCGGCCGAGGCCGCCCAGATACCCCAGACCACGATTGCGCCGAGGATCGCGCCGCGATTGTTGCCGGAGCCGCCGACGATCAGCATCGCCCAGACCTGGAAGGTGAGGATCGGCATGTAATTGTCCGGCGCGATGAAGCCGATGAAATGCGCCTGCACCGCGCCGGCGAGACCCATGATGCCACCGCCGATGGCAAAAGCCTGCAGCCGGAATTTCGCAGAATTCTTGCCGAGCGCGAGTGCAGCCGCCTCATCCTCGCGGATGGCGCGCAGCACCCTGCCCCACGGGCTGCGCGCCAGCCTTTCGAGCACGAGGTAGAGCCCGATGACGAGCACGGCGACGACGCCCAGATTGGCAAGGCTGAACAAAAGCGGATCGCCCGCCAGCCCTGCGAACGGGCGCGGAATGAAGCCGATACCGAACGGTCCGCCGGTGATCGGCTCCAGATTGAGTGCGCACAATTGCACCACCACCGCGACGCCGAAGGTGGCGATGGCGAGATAGTCGGCCCTGAGGCGGATGGTCAGTGCGCCAATGAGAAACGAGGCGATGCCTGTGACGAGCGCACCGCCGATCCAGCCGACAAAAATCGGCAGATCGAAGCCGCCGAATCGGTTGGCGGCGTCCGGCGTGGTCAGAATCGCGGAAACATAGGCGCCGATAGCGACGAAGCCGGCAATGCCAACATTGAACAGGCCGGTCTGGCCCCATTGCACATTGAGGCCGAGGCAGATGATCGCGTAGCTCAGCGCGACCGTCAGGAAGAACGCGCCGTAGCTGATCAGTTCGACGCTCATGGTCCGGCCCTCCCGAACAGGCCCTGCGGGCGCAACAGCAGCACCATCACCAGAATGACGAAAGCGACGGCCGAGCGCCATTCCGCGCCGATGATCTGCACGGCGAACGCCTCGGAGAGGCCGACGATCAGGCCGGCCAGCATCGCGCCCGGAACGCTGCCTATGCCGCCGAGGATTGCGGCAGCGAACAGCGGCAGAAGCAGGTCGAGCCCCATCTGCGGGCGGATCTGAACGAGCAGGCCGGCGCTGATGCCGGCGATGCAGGCAAGCGCCGCCCCAAGCAGCCAGACGATGCGGATGACGCGCCGCGCCTCGATGCCGACCACGCCGGACGCCGCCAACCGATTCGGCGGCTTCGATCTGCCGATTTTTGTCGGCTGGATCGGCGGTGCGCTCGTCACAGGCATCGCCTCGTTTCT
>JBGTLX010000582.1:0-3911 GCA_041743855.1 Rhizobiaceae bacterium
ATGGCCGCGATTGGCCCGAAGCCCAGAAACCGAAGCAACATTGACGATGGAGAGCGTCGCGCCCATCCGCTCAAGCGCCGCCTTGGCGGTGATGAAGGAGCCGACCAGATTGACGTCGAGAATCTCGCGGAACAGCTCCGCGCTGGTCTCCTCGACCGGCAGGTTTCTCGCGATTCCCGCCGAATTGACCAGCCCACCGATCAGCCCGATCCGGTCGACGATCTCGTCGAAGGCAGCGCCGAGGTCGTCCTCGTCGGTGATATCGGCTTCGACAACGATGACATTCTCGTCGGCGAAGGCGTTTTCGGCCGAGGCAAGCGCCTCGCCATCGGCATCGACGATGGCTACCGGCCAGCCATCGTCGAGCAGACGCTTGACCACCGCCATGCCGATCCCGGACGCGCCTCCGGTGACGATCGCCGGATGTTTCATGCGATCCGGTCCAGCACAGAGAACCCGGCCATCTACTTCTCCCACTATCGGACCCAGCGCACGCCGCCGACGCGCGACAAGCGTAGGCAAGTTGAACCTCTTGTCGCAGCGAAAAGCCGCGAAGCAAAGGCGTATCGTGTGATGTTTTTTTGTTGATTGGTCAGTCAATAAAAAATACGTTTCGGGTCAAGGAGAATCCGGCAGTGCCGAAGCTCGGTATGGAACCCGTGCGCCGCAAGGCGCTCATCGATGCGGCGATCTCGGCTATCGGCGAGCGCGGCTCGCTCGATGTCACCATGTCCGACATTGCGGGGCGGGCCGGCGTTTCGTCGGCGCTGGCGCATCATTATTTCGGCGCCAAGGACGAACTCCTGCTGGCCACCATGCGTCATCTGCTGGCCGAGCTGAATTTCGACATGCGCCAGGCGCTTGCCGCCGCGTCCTCGCCCCGGACCCGCATCTCGGCGGCGATCGCCGTCAATTTTTCGGAAAAACAGTTTCGGGCCGAAACCATCGCGGCCTGGCTCGCCTTCTATGTCGAAGCGCAAAAATCTGCGGCGCTGCGCCGCCTGCTGCGGGTCTACGCGCGCCGCCTCCATTCCAATCTGATGAGCGGGCTGACGCCCCTCTTGCCGCAGCCCCAGGCCGATCGGGCAGCCGAGGCGATCGCCGCCTTGATCGACGGGCTCTACATCCGCCGCGCGCTCAAGAACGGCGCGCCCGACGCGGCGAGCGCGATCGCGCTGGTCGAAGACTGCCTCGCATCGAAACTCGCAGACCAGAAGATGCATTGATGCCCGCTCGCCCGAACATCCTCATCATCATGGTCGACCAGCTCAACGGGACTTTGTTCCCGAACGGCCCGGCCGAATTCCTCCATGTGCCGCATCTGAAGGCGCTGGCCGCGCGCTCGGCGCGCTTCCGCAACAACTACACCGCCTCGCCGCTGTGCGCGCCCGGCCGCGCCGCGTTCATGAGCGGGCAATTGCCGTCGCGCACCGAGGTCTACGACAATGCCGCCGAATTCGCCTCGTCGATCCCGACCTACGCGCATCATCTGCGCGCCTCCGGCTACCACACCTGCCTGTCGGGCAAGATGCATTTCGTCGGTCCCGACCAGATGCACGGCTTC
Organism: Rhizobiaceae bacterium; assembly: GCA_041743855.1. Classification (GTDB taxonomy): domain Bacteria; phylum Pseudomonadota; class Alphaproteobacteria; order Rhizobiales; family Rhizobiaceae; genus JBGTLX01. Next base: position 1,565 of record JBGTLX010000582.1, read on the forward strand.
GAGGAGCGGCTGACGACCGACATTTATCCCGCCGATTTCGGCTGGACGCCCGACTACCGCAAGCCCGGCGAGCGCATCGACTGGTGGTATCACAATCTGGGATCGGTCACAGGCGCGGGCGTCGCCGAAATCACGAACCAGATGGAATATGACGACGAGGTTGCGTTCCATGCGGTGCAGAAGCTCTACGACTATTCGCGCGCTTCCGACGAACCGGAGCAGCGCCCGTGGTGCCTGACGGTCTCTTTCAGCCACCCGCACGATCCCTATGTGTCGCGGCGCAAATACTGGGATTTTTATGAAAATTGCCAGGCGCTCGACCCGGAAGTCGGCTTCATCGCCTACGAGGATCAGGACGCGCATTCCCAGCGCTTGTACAACGCCAGCGACTATGCCGGCTTCGACATCACGGCCGAGCAGGTGCGCCGCTCGCGGCGCGGCTATTTCGCCAGCATCTCCTACATCGACGACAAGGTGGGCGAACTCCTCGACGTGCTTGAACGCACGCGCATGCTCGACGACACGCTCATCGTGTTCTGTTCAGACCACGGCGACATGCTGGGAGAGCGCGGCCTGTGGTTCAAGATGTGCTTCTACGAGGGCGCGTCGCGCGTGCCGCTGATGATCGCCGGCAACGGCGTCGCGCCCGGCCTGATCGAAGCGCCGGTGTCCAATCTCGATATCTGCCCGACGCTCTGCAACCTCGCCGGCATCGACATGACGGCAATCGCTCCGTGGACCGACGGGCAATCGCTGATGCCGCTGACGCGCGGGCAGCCAAGGACCGAACCGGTTCTCATGGAATATGCGGCCGAAGGCTCCTGCGCGCCAATGGTGGCGATCCGAGACGGGCGCTACAAATTCGTGCATTGCGAGATCGACCCGCCGCAACTCTTTGATCTTGAATCCGATCCGCTCGAGCGTGCGAACCTTGCGAGCGATCCGAAACAATCGGAATTGGTTGCAAGTTTCATGGAAAAAATCCGCGGGCGCTGGGACATGGCGGCGTTCGACGCCGCCGTGCGCCAGAGCCAGGCGCGGCGCTGGGTCGTGTATCCGGCGCTGCGCAACGGCGCCTATTATCCGTGGGAATTCCAGCCGCTGCAAAAGGCGTCGGAGCGCTACATGCGCAACCACATGGATCTCAATGTGCTCGAAGAGAGCAAGCGTTTCCCGAGGAATGAATGATGAGGAAGGGCAAGCTTGTCGTCGATGCGTTCGGTCCATCGATTGAAGGACCGGCGGAAGAAATCGTCAACGATGCCTGGGAGGCGGAAACAACCGCCCAGAAGATAAAGCTGGCGCGAAAAGCTCTCGACATCGATCTGAACGCCATCGACGCCTATAACATAATTGGCATCCATGCCGCGACACTTGCCGAAAAGATCGCACTGTTCAGAGAAGCCAACCGAATAGGGGAAGAGCTATTCGCTCCCTTGATGGACGACACCGAAATGGCATGGTGGGGCTATATCGGAACGCGCCCCTGGATGCGCGCTCGCCACAATCTCGGACTGGCGCTCATGGAAGCAGAGGAGGAAGAAGGCGCAACCACAGCTTTCAAAACACTGATTGTCCTGAATCCGAACGACAATCAGGGTATCCGATATCTCCTGCTCAAGATATTTGCCCAATCCGGAAACTACGCGGAGTGCAGTTCCCTTATCGGTTTGTATCCCGACGACTCCTCGATCGAGTTTCCGTCCACAAAGCTCCTCGTCGAGCTGGCAAAATCCAAGTCAATCAAGAATCCTGACAATCTCCTTGCCGAAATCGACAAAAGCAATTCTCACTTCCTCACTGGACTGAAGAAAGCCGCGACAACGGGCAAATGGCCTTCGCGATCCGCCTCCGAATGGGTCACATTTGGCAGCAAGCAGCAATCTGACCTGTGCTTGTCTGAGTTTCGTCAGGCGTGGAAACGCAGCCCGCGCGTTCTAGAAAAATTCCTTTTGATACCGTCCATAGCGAGCCTGAGGTTGACATGATCCCGACGCTTGACCACCTCCGTAAGGCCTATGCCGTCACTTCGCAGGCCACCCAGATAACGCCTCTGCTCGACTCGGCGGCGCTGGCGCGCGAGACCGGCGCGGCCCGCGCCTTCGTCAAACCCGAATCGCTGCAATGGGCGGGCTCGTTCAAGGTGCGCGGCGCCTTTTGGCGGCTGAAGCAGCTTGACCCCGAAGAGGCCAAGCGCGGCGTCGTCGCCTATTCCTCCGGCAATTTTGCGCAAGGGCTGGCTGCGGCGGGCCAGGCGCTCGGCATTCCGGTGACCATCGTCATGCCGATCGACGCGCCCGCCGCCAAGCGCGACGCGACGGCGGGTTATGGCGCGAGGGTCGTCGTT
>JBGTLX010000583.1:0-3061 GCA_041743855.1 Rhizobiaceae bacterium
TCGACCGCCTCGTGCTGACGCCGTCGCGCAACGGCAAACTAAAGCTGCTTACCGACCACTTTCGCGACGTCGAAGACCCCGACCGCGGGCTGGCGCTGGCCGCCATCACCGGCGACCTCGCCATCGCGGCGATAAAACCCGCCATGCTGCGCGCGCTGGTCGCCGACCGCATCGATTCCGTTCTGTTCGGCTATTCCTATGATTATGTCGGCGACCTCGCCGAGACGGTCTCGCTGGTCTGGCCCGAGCCGGCGCAGCGTTTCGAAAACCACGTCCCCACACTGTCGGACGTGGTCGAAAAACTGCGGGCCGCCAGCCGCTCCGACGGTCCCGTTGTGCTGGCGCGCGTGCTCGACAGCGCCGGCATCGACGCCCGCTACGCGATCATCAAGCTGGTCACCGGGGGTTTGCGGATCGGTGTTTCGGCGCGGCTGGCCAAACAGGCGCTCGCCGATTTCGGCAAGGTCGATGTCGCCGATATCGAGGAGCTCTGGCACGGGCTGAAGCCCCCCTACCTAGACCTGTTCGCCTGGCTCGAGGGCAAGACGGACAAGCCGGAGCAGGCCGCCAAGGCGCCGTTCCGCCCGGTCATGCTGTCGACCCCGATCGGCGACAGCGATCTCGGGAAACTCGATCCGGCCGACTATGTCGCCGAATGGAAATGGGACGGCATCCGCGTCCAGGCCGTGTCGGAAGGCGGCGTCCGGCGGCTCTATTCGCGCACCGGCGACGATGTGTCGGGTGCCTTTCCCGATCTGGTAGCGGCGATGGATTTCGACGCGGCGCTCGACGGCGAATTGCTGGTCGGCGACCCAACCCAAGCCACCGGCACCTTTTCCGATCTCCAGCAGCGGCTGAACCGCAAGGCGGTTTCGCCGAAGATCATGCAGCAATTCCCGGCCTTCATGCGCTGCTACGACATGCTGCAACTGGGCGCGGACGATCTGCGCGCGCTGCCGCTGACCGAACGGCGCGCCTGCCTCGAAACCTTCATCTCGGCGCTCGATCCCACCCGCTTCGACCTGTCGCCGGTCGCACCGTTCACGGACTGGCCGTCGGTCGATGCGATGCGCAAGAACCCGCCCCATCCGGTGATCGAGGGGGTGATGCTGAAGCGCCGGGATTCGCCCTATGTCGCCGGGCGGCCGCGCGGTCCGTGGTTCAAGTGGAAGCGCGATCCGCACACGGTCGACGCGGTGCTGATGTATGCGCAGCGCGGCCACGGCAAGCGGTCGAGTTTTTATTCCGACTACACTTTCGGGGTCTGGACCGGGCCGGAAGGGGCCGAGGAACTGGTGCCGGTGGGCAAGGCCTATTTCGGCTTCACCGACGATGAGCTGAAGCAGATCGACAAATATGTGCGCGACAACACGATCGAGCGTTTTGGGCCGGTGCGCTCGGTGCGCGCCGACCGGGTTCAAGGCCTTGTTCTGGAGGTCGCCTTCGAGGGTCTGAACCGCTCGACCCGGCACAAATCCGGCGTCGCCATGCGCTTTCCCCGCATTTCGAGATTGCGCTGGGACAAGCCGACCATCGAAGCCGACAGGATCGAGACATTGCAGGCGATGCTGGAGACGTCGCTGTGAGCATGATCCCGAAAAGCCTGCCCTCGGAATTGATCCGGCGTGGAAGCCGGTTTTCGGAAAAGATCATGCCCCCAAAAAGAATGATCTATTCGCTGATCGAAACGCGAATCTCGTAGATGTCGACCGCCTTGCCTTCATCGCCGAAATCGGAGTCGATGGCGATCGAACCGCCGGCCCCCGGCTGCCCGGCGGGCAGGGCTGCCTCGAACAGATATTCGCCGCGCTCATAGCCGACGACGTAGCGCTTGCGCCCGCAATCGCCGAGTTCGCCGAAATCGCAGGACACCGAAATCTGCGTCTCCTGTCCTTCCTCGGCGCGCGCGACGATGTCGAAGACGGCGGCCTTGCCCGCAATCTGTTCGAGGATGCCCTGGCCGACATCGAAAATGACGGTGGAATCCGCCGGGCCCGAACGGATGCGCATGAACGAGCCGGATTCGTCCTGCATGACATCCGCCTCGGCGCCGGCGGGGGCGCTGACCAAAGTCGGATCGTTGGGCAGGAACACCGAGATCCAGTCCCGCCCGTTGGCTATTGCGGTCCCGGGCGGCGTGGACTGATCCTCCTCCTCCGGCGCGAAATCCTCCTCGACCACCGTCGCCGGCGGATTGGGAACGGACGTGTCGCGCTCGGCGGCCGATTGAAAAAGACCGGTCTGATAGGCCCACCAGCCGCCGATGCCGGCCGCGGTGATCAACGTGACAGCAAAAAACATCGCCGCGAAAGGCCGGCGGCGTTCGCCGCGCGCGAGGTCGATGTCAGGAGCGACATCGACGGCGGCCGGATAGGAAACCGCGTCTGGCGGTGAACGGTCGTGCGCCTCCAGGCGTGGCGCGTAAACCTCGCCCGGCCGCGGTTCGAACTCGACCGACCCGACCAGAACCGATTCGACCGCCGGAGCCGCCGCACCGGACCTTGGCGAAACGGGCATGTGGGCATCGATGGACGGTGCGGCTTCGGCGCGATGCCCCCCGCCGGTTTCATGCACATCAATGTCCGGCGCTCTGGCCGGACCGGCCGGCAGAAATTCGGTTTCGATCGCGGCGATCTTGTCCTGCAACGCCTTGCGCCGGCCGATCGCAGCTTCCACGGTCAGGTTCGGGTGCGCCTGCATTGCCCTGTCAAGCGCGGCGAATGCCTGCCGGTAAACCTTCTCGCGGAATGCCCGGTTCTCGGCATCCCCCTTTTCGAAAGCGGTGCGGATCGCTTTTTCGATCGCGTCCAAGCAGTTGTCCCCGTGTGAATGTCCGATGCTGATCGTTAGAGCATGATCCGGAAAAGTGGAAACCGGTTTTTGAGAAAAGATCAGGAAACCCTGACCTCGGCCGCGGCAGCCGCGCTCTCGAACGCCGCGTCGATCAGCTTCTGGATTTCGGCCGCGCGCCGGAACGAGGGGTCGCCATTGACGCCGCTCGACAGCGCGTCGATGAAGCGGCGGGCGTTGCGCCGGACTGGCGGCGTGTCGAGCTTGCGCC
>JBGTLX010000584.1:0-4468 GCA_041743855.1 Rhizobiaceae bacterium
GAAGGCCCCCGGCTGACCGGCGCGCGGCCCTTTACCGCCGAGGAGGGCGTGTCGCTGCCGCGCATCTATGGGACGGTGCGCGTCGGCGGCATCATGATCTGGGCGACCCGTTTCGAGGAGAAGAAGACGACGCGGCGGCAAGGCAAGAACGGCCCGCGCGTCACCGAATACACCTATTTCGCCAACGTCGCCTTCGCGCTGTGCGAGGGGCCGATAGCAGGTATTCGCAGGGTCTGGGCGGACGGCAGGGAGGTCGATCGCGAGACGATCGAACTGCGCGTCCATACCGGGTCCGAGGACCAGCCGGCCGATCCGCTGGTCGAGGCGAAACAGGGCGACGGCAACACGCCGGCCTATCGCGGCGTCGCCTATGTCGTGCTGGAGCGTTTCGACCTGGCGGACTACGGCAACCGCATTCCGCAATTCCAGTTCGAGGTGCTGCGTCCGGTCGGCTCATACGCCGCAGGGATACGAGCGGTCTCGCTGATCCCCGGCGCAACCGAATACGGGCTGTCGCCGGAACTCGTGAAGCGCAAGGTGCGGGACGGGCAGACGGAAGCCGTCAACCGGCACGCGCTGCACGGGCCAAGCGATCTTGCCGCCTCGCTGGACGAATTGCAGATGCTATGCCCCAACCTCGAACATGTCGCCATTGTCGTCGCGTGGTTCGGCGACGATCTCAGGGCGGGGATTTGCAGAATCCGCCCGGCCGTCACCAACGCCAGCACGGCCGGATTCTCGAAATCATGGAAGGTGTCGGGCATCGGACGCGGGAGCGCCATGGTGGTTTCGACCCATGCGGGCGGGGCGGCCTATGGCGGCACGCCGTCCGACAAAAGCGTCATCGACGCGATCGAGGAGATCAAGGCGCGGGGCCTGAAAGTCACGCTCTACCCGTTCGTTATGATGGATATCCCGGCCGACAATTCGCTGCCGGACCCCTATGGGAACCCGTCGCAACCGCCCTATCCCTGGCGGGGCAGGATCACCTGCGATCCCGCGCCGCTGCTGCCGGGATCGGCCGACCGGACCGCACTTGCGCGCAGCCAGATCGAGGCGTTCTGCGGCGCGGCGGATGTCAGCGACTTCGACGAGGACGGCGACACGATCGACTTCTCCGGCTCCTCGACGGACTGGGGTTTTCGGCGTTTCGTGCTGCACCATGCGAGTCTTGCGGTTGCCGCGGGCGGCGTCGACGCGTTCCTGATCGGCACGGAATTGCGCGGCCTGACGAGTTTGCGTGACGAGGCCGACGCGTTTCCGTTCGTCGAGCAATTATGCGCGATCGCCGCCGATGTGCGGTCGATCGTCGGGCCGGCGACGAAGATCACTTACGGGGCGGACTGGAGCGAATATTTCGGCCATCATCCGGCCGACGGGACGGGCGACGTCTGGTTCCATCTCGATGCGCTGTGGGCGCACCCCGCGATCGACGCGGTCGGCATCGACAATTACATGCCGCTGTCGGACTGGCGCGACGGCGACTACGCCTCGGCCAATCCGGACGGCTTTTCCGGCCCCTGCGACCCGGCGGCCTTGAGCGCCGCGATAACCGGCGGCGAGGGGTTCGACTGGTATTACCCGACCTATGAGGCGAGGGTCGCACGCGAACGGATTGCCATCACGGACGGCGCTTTCGGCAAGCCGTGGGTGTTCCGCAACAAGGATCTGGCGAGCTGGTGGGGCGAGCCGCACTACGACCGCATCGGTGGGGTTGAAGCCGGCGCGCCGACGGCATGGACGCCGCGCGGCAAGCCGATCTGGTTTACCGAGCTGGGTTGCCCGGCGATCGACAAGGGGCCGAACCAGCCCAACGTCTTTGCCGACGCGAAATCCAGCGAGAGCGCCGCGCCCTACTTTTCCAGCGGCGGCCGCTCCGACATCGCGCAGCAGCGCTTCATCGAGGCGCATGTTTCGCGCTGGGACGCGACAAGCGAGGGGTTCGACGATGCGCACAATCCGCTGTCGCCGGTCTATGGCGGGCGCATGGTGTACGCTTCGCGGCTCTATCTCTGGGCCTGGGACGCAAGGCCATTTCCGGCCTTTCCGCTGCGCGATGATCGCTGGGCGGACGGCGGCAACTGGCACTATGGGCATTGGCTGAACGGGCGCGTGGGGGCGCCGGGCGTCGGCGACCTGATCAACGCGATCCTCGCCGATTATGGCCTGGAGCAGGCTGGGGTGGAAGGCGCGGACGGGACCGTGCATGGCTATGTCATTGCCGATCCGGCATCGGCGCGGGCCGCACTCGAGCCGATCACAGAGCTGTTCGGGCTGTCGGTCGTCGAAAGCGCCGACCGGCTGGTGTTCATGCGGCACGGGTCGGGGACGGCGGTGCAGGTCGATCCCGGCGAACTCGTTTCGGGTGGACGCGGCGCGGTGCTGGAAAAGAAGCGGACGCCCGACCACCAGCTGCCGACCGAAGCGGTTCTTAGTTTCCGCGACCCGCTTTCGGAATACCAGACCGTTTCGGTTCGCAACGTCCGTTTCGGCGCGCCCGGCACGCGTCAGCACACGATCGGGTTTCCGGGCGTGCTGGAGGCCGGACAGGCGCGCGCGCTCGCCGGCGACTGGATGCGGCGTATCTGGAGCGAACGCGAGCAGATCGTCTTTTCGGTCACCCAGCCACGCGCCGACATCGTTCCCGGCGCGACCATTCGCATGGTTTCGGGCGATTTTCTGGTGACCGAAATCGAGGACGGGCTTGCGAGACGGGTGACCGCCCGGCAGATCGCGCGGATGCCGCCGGAGCCGTGGCGATCCTCGAATCCGGGCGCGGCGGTTGCGCACAACATGATCGTCGGGCAGCCGCTTGCTTTGTTTCTCGATCTTCCGTCGAACGGCGATTCTGGCCCGACACTTGACCGGTTTCGCATCGCCGCGTGGCAAAAACCGTGGAAAAGCCAGACGGTGTTCGCCTCGCCGGAGGAGACGGGCTTCGTCCTGCGCGCGACGCTCGACCGCCCGGCCGATCTGGGCGAACTGGTCGAAGCGCTTGGCCCCGGCTTTTCGGGACGAACCGACCACGCGTCGACGCTGACCATCGCGCTGCTGGAAGGCGAACCGGCCAGCGTCAGCCGCCTGCAAGTGCTGAACGGGGCGAATTCGGTCGGGGTCCGATCCTTGTCGGGCGGCTGGGAAATCGTCCAGTTCGAAACGGCCGAGGAGATCGAGCCGGCGGTCTGGCGGATGAGCGGCCTGTTGCGCGGCCAACTCGGCACCGAGGACGCAGCGACTGCGGGCGCTGAGGCCGGCGCATACTGCGTTTTCCTCGACGATGCGGTCAGGCCGGCCGGGCTGCTGCCTGGCGAAGCAGGTCTCGTCCTGAACTGGCGGGTGGGACCGGCAGGCAGCGATTTGTCAAGCGCGAATTTCTTGCAAACGTCCGAAATCGGCGGCGTGCGGGCGCAGCGTCCGCTCGCTCCGATGCATCTGCGAGCCGCGCCTGCGGCCGGGGGCCACCTCGCTTTGTCGTGGATCAGGCGGAGCCGCATCGACGCCGACAACTGGACGGCGAGCGATATCCCGCTCGGCGAGGACCGCGAGGAATATCAGGTCGAAATCGCCGGCGCGGGTGGGCCGTTGGTGCGCACAGCGACCGTCGAGCAGCCCGGCTTTCTGTATGAAAGCGCCGACATCGCCGCGGATTTCGGTCTCCCGCCGGCCGAGATCGACGTGACGATCCGGCAATTGAGCCTGGCCGTGGGCTGGGGGCTGCCTGCCACGCGCCGTTTTCCCCTTTCCTGAGGCCAATCTCGACACACCCCACTCAGTCATCAACAAGCAGAGGAGAAGAAAAATGATCGACCTAAAACCATGGTATCTTTCGCGCACCATCTGGGCCTCGCTGATCACCATCGTGACGGCGGCAGCGGGCATTCTTGGGCTGCCCGTCGCGGGTCTGGACAATTCCGCGCTGACGGATAGTCTTCTGCAGGCGATTACCGCCATTTCCGGGCTTATCGCGATCTTCGGACGGTTGGGCGCCAAGGAACGCATCGGATAGGAAACCGTTGTCGCGGGCTAAGAGCCTCTAACAGAACCTGCTGGGGTCGTGACGTGAGGGATTTTGCTCGTTCGGGAGGAGCCGACCGCAATCGATGCAGGCATCGGCGAGGATCGGCGACAAACCGGACGAGCAAAATCACCACGCCTTCGGTGCGGCAGCGGCGGGTATCTGGTGCGTCGCGAGGTCTTGACGATGGAACCGCATCACCTGCGACCCCGCTCCTTCCATATTCCTCGCCGGAAGCCGCATCACGGCCCCAGGAGGTTCTGTTAGAAGCTCTAAGTCGAACGCAAAACATGAGTAAAGCGCAAGCCTTCCGACGTTCATTCCGCGTTCAGCCGCGTTGCGTTAGAAACGCCACATGAACAAGTCTCGCTCCATCTTCGGCTGCCCCGTCATCGCGCTCTGCGCGGCGGCAATGCTCGGTACGCCGGCCTCGGCTTCGCCGTTGCCGGCGGC
>JBGTLX010000585.1:0-5850 GCA_041743855.1 Rhizobiaceae bacterium
GCGATGCAGCGCGCGAAAAGCTTCCACCCCCCGACCGCCGTCGTTCCTGGCTCGATGTAACCGAAGAACTCCAGATCCCAGGTGAAATGATAGATCGCCATGGCGACGAGGGCCACGCTGCGGGCGATGTCAATGGCATCTATGCGGCCGGAGGTTTTTCGGGTCTCCGTCGAGGGTAGTCGTTCATTCATACTGGTGTCGCCGCGCCCAATTATTCGAAGTCCACGATCGCTAGAGCAAGATGCGATTAGATTGGGTCATTCTGCCGGAGGAAATTCGGGCCAAGGTCGAGGGGTTCGGCGCGGGTCGTATCTGGATACGGCCAAGTCCGAAACCCGAAGAATTTGGTCCAAATTAACCCGGCCCGAAGGGTTTCCTGCTGGCGGACGACCACTTGTCACGCGGCTCGACCGATGGAACGACATCGCTCTTCGCCACTTTCCGCGTGGATCGTTTTACCATCGGAGAAACAGAATGATTCAATCTAGCCGCATCTTGCTCTAGCACTACCGCCATGCCGAAGGGTTGAAAATCAGGCGGCGGCAGCGACGCGGCGAGGTTTATGAGGCGCACCGTTTGGTCCAGAGCGTCCGAAACGATAGCCAGCCGCCTTTAACGCCTTCCGCAAATCGGTTTCCTGTTATCGGCTGACGCCTGCGCCTGCAAACCTTGCGGGCATCTCGCATCCGACAGGCTCATGGTCACGCAAGTTCGGCATCCCATCTGGCTTCCCGCTATCCGGCCCACCGGAGCGCGGACATTCGCCAGCCTCTACGGCCTGGAATCCTTTGCGCGCGCGTCGGTCGCGAGCGTCATCCCGATCCAGGCCTACGACCTCCTGAAAGACGAACAGAGCGTTTCGCTGCTCTATACGCTGGTGGCGATCCTGGGGCTGTCGGCAACCCTGTTCATGCCGATGCTGATCGAGCGGTTTTCGCGCCGCTGGATCTACACGGCCGGCGTTGTGTCGCTGGCGATGGGATCGGCGCTGTTCCTGACCGAGACGCTGGCCGGACAAGTATTCGGCATGCTCGCGCGGGTCATGGGCGCCAGCGCGCTGTCGATCACGCTGAACCTCTACATCATGGACCACATTCGCAAGACGGAGTTCATCCAGTCAGAGTCGCTGCGCATGGCGTGGTCGATGCTGGGCTGGACAGCCGGTCCGACGCTCGGAGTATTCCTCTACACGGGCTACGGGGTGCTTGCGCCGCATGCGGTCGTCGTCGTGTTCGCAACGATCCTGCTCTGCCTGTTCTGGTACTATCGGCTCGGCGACAACCAACTCATCCGCCCCGGCAAGACGCGTCCCGTCAATCCGTTGGCCAATATCGGCCGCTTCATGGCGCAGCCGCGGCTCCGGCTGGCCTGGGTCATCGCTTTCGGGCGGTCCTGCTTCTGGACCACGTTCTTCGTATATGGTCCGATTCTCATGGTGGTGACCGGCGAGGGAGGGTTGGCCGGCGGGCTTCTGGTCTCGACCGGCAACGCGCTTCTGTTCACGGCCGTCCTGTGGGGCAAGGCCGGCAAAAGATTCGGCGCGCGCAACACCATGGCGCTGGCCTTCTACGCCATGACGGCGACCCTCTTTGCGGCGGGGTTCAGCGGCGAAGGCTTTCCGCTGGCCACCGGCGGCTTTCTGCTCTGCTGCGCCTTCTTCGCCATCGCGCTCGACGCGCTCGGCTCGACGCCCTTCATGAGATCGGTTCGCGCTTTCGAGCGGCCGCAAATGTCGGCCGTCTACCGGACCTATCTCGACCTGTCGGAATTGATCCCGCCGCTCGTCTATTCGGTGGTGCTGGCCTTCTTCGGGCTCGGTGCGGTGTTCGTCACGCTTGGCGTCTTCTGCGCAATCTGCGGGTTTTTCACCTGGCGCTATCTGCCGAAGTCGATGTAACCGAGCCGAAATGGGCGTGCTGCCTGTCGCGCACCCATTCGTGAAACCGGTGCAGATCATATTCTTCCGGCATCAGCACGCCGGCTTCGTGACGCATCGCGTGCAGGCCGCGCTGATTGATCTCGCAGACCGTGGCGTCCTCTTCGAGAACCTGCTTGCCGAAGGCGACGATGTTGTCGAGGTCGGCGCCCGACGACAGCGCTTCCGGCAGGAACAGCCACTCGGCCGTCAATTGCGTCTGTTCGGGACCGAGCGGCACCAGCCTGACGGTTCGCACATAATCGACATGGCCGACGACAAACATCGACGGCAGGTTCATGGCGTAGGTCTGCCCGGCGGTGCGTTCGACGTCGGTCAGGTGCGGGAAATGCGGCCCGTGCGCGCGTCCGTTGGCCGACCAGGTTTCGGCTCCGGCCCGAAGTCCCCCGGCAAATTCCGGAGCGTCATTGGCGGCGTGCAACGCCCATTCGGGATCGTCGTGACGCGCCATCAGCCCGCGCCCGTAAATCGGCACCAGGTTGGACAGGTGCTTGTGAACGCCCGGGCAGTGCAGGCATTCGTTGAAGTTCTCCCAGAAAATCTTCCAGTTGCAGTTCATCACCTTCGAGAAGACGTAGCCGGTAACGAGGTCTTCGAGCGGCCAGTTGCCCAGGTCGCCCGATTCGCGGTCGAAAGCATCGAAGGCGGTCCCGATGGGTTCCTCTGACAGATTGACGAAAACGAAGCCTCGCCAAACGGAAATCGCAACCGGGTAGAGCGGGTAGTCGGCCTTGTCAAAGCCTTCCGGCAGCAACTTCGAGGGGACACGGACCAGATCGCCGCGCAGGGAATAGGACCATGCGTGATACGGGCAGGTCAGCAGGCGCGCCTTCAGCCGGCCTTCGCCCGCGCTGCAAAGCTGCGATCCGCGATGGCGGCAGGTGTTGTGGAAGGCGCGGAGCACGCCGTTCTCGTCGCGCACCACAAGCACGTCCTGCGTGCCGATGCGGACGGTGCGATAGCCAAGCGGCGCGGCGATGTCGGCCTCGCGGCAGACATTCAGCCAGTCCCGATACCAGATCGCGTCGAGATCGCGCCGATATTCCTCCGCATCCCAATAGGCCTTCGCCGGCAGCGTCGGCTCAGCGCGCGGCAGGCCGTTATAGGGGTCGCGTGGTATAGCCGATGGTTCCATCCTGCCGCTCCTCGACAGCGACCCGACACCCGCTTGCGTTCGATGTCAATCGCCGTGGTCGGCGCGCGTTCTCCGCAGGCGCGGCGACCACCTACACGTCCATCGCCATCGTCGTGATTGCGACAGTTCCGGCGTCGGACTGACGGGAAATTGGTTTGCCGATGCTCCGATTCTCGCCTATGGTGCCGCTGTCGCCGGTTCCGCAAGGAGCCGAAGAGGGAATGTGGTGAGGGGTCAACCCAAAGCCACGGCTGCCCCCGCAACTGTAAGCGGTAGCTCTCCCCAAATGCCACTGAGACATCGTTCTCGGGAAGGCGGGGAAGGGGTGTTATTCCGCGAGCCAGGAGACCTGCCGGCGACGCATGGTAAATCTCGATGCCCTCGGGTGGAGGGTGAAAGGACTTGGGAATGAACACTTCTGCTTCTTCGCTCGGCGCGTCCGCATCTGCGGCCTCGCGCGCAACCCAGCTCGGATTCGCGGCCCTCCTCGGCATATTCGTCATCGGCTTCGTGGGATTCTCCCATGACGAGGCGGCCCACAATGCCGGCCACGACTATCGCCATTCGATGGCTTTTCCCTGCCACTGACGGGAGATTGACATCATGACCCTGTTTCGCAACGTCGTGTTCACCGCGGCGCTCGCCGGGCTATTGGCCGGCATCATCATGACGGCCATGCAGACCTATGCGACCGTCCCGCTCATTCTTCAGGCCGAGACATTCGAGAATGCCGGCGCGCAAGCCGCGCATGACCATGCGGCCGCATCGGCCGATGCTGCAACCGCGCCTGCCGTGGTCGCCGCGCATGAGCACGGAGAAGAAGCCTGGGCGCCGGCGGACGGCTTCGAACGCCTCTTTTACACAGCGCTGGCCAATGTCGTTTCGGCCATCGGCTTCGGCCTGGTGCTCGTCGGGGTTTCGGAACTCGCGGGCGGCATCGCCAACTGGCGTCAGGGCGTGTTCTGGGGCTTTGCCGGGTTCGCCGTGTTCACGCTTGCTCCGGGCCTCGGCCTGCCGCCGGAACTGCCGACGATGCCCGCCGCCGATCTCGCCGACCGCCAGATCTGGTGGATTGCAACCGTGGTTGCAACCGCGGCCGGTCTGGCGCTTGTCGCCTTCCGCAGATCGCTCCTCCTGGCGCTTGTTGGCGTGGCGCTGATCGTCGCGCCGCACATCGTCGGCGCGCCGCAGCCGGTCAGCCACGATTCTCCAATTCCGGCGGATCTTCACCACAATTTCGTGGTGGCGGTGACCGTCACCAATTTGATCTTCTGGGTGGCGCTTGGCGCGGCGGTGGGTTTGATCCGCGCGCGTTTTGCAGGTTCTTCTAACGGCCTGCGCGACAGCTTTGCGTGACAACGCGCTGACTTTTCTGCTTGGCGGTGCGCGCTCCGGCAAGAGCGCGCATGCCGAGCGGCTGATTGCCGAATATCCCGCGCCATGGACCTACATCGCCACGGCGCAGGCTTTCGACACCGAAATGACCGAGCGCATCGCGCTGCATCGTTCGCGACGCGGCGAGGGCTGGCGGACTGTCGACGCGTCGTTGGATCTTGTCGATACGTTGCTCGTCGTTCCCGACGGCCAACCGGTTCTGGTCGATTGCCTGACTCTGTGGCTCTCCAACCAGCTTCTCGCCGAACACGATATCGATGCGGCCTGCCGCGAACTCGAAACGGTTCTTGCGTCACCCAGAGGTCCGTGGTTCGTGGTCTCCAACGAGGTCGGCCTCGGTATTGTCCCTGACAATGCGCTTGCGCGAAAATTCCGCGACACGGCGGGCCGGCTGCATCAAAACATCGCGGCCCGCGCCGACACCGTGCTGCTCATGGTCGCCGGCTTGCCGCTCAAGGTAAAATGATGAAATCCATCGACGAGAACGAGGAAGCACGCCATCGCGCCAGGATGGCCAAGCGCAAGGCGGTGCAGGATGCGGAAGTCGCGGAAAAGACGATCGCGGAAAAGGGCCTGCTGATCGTAAACACCGGTCCCGGCAAGGGCAAGACGACGGCGGCTTTCGGCTTGGCGCTGCGGATGCTGGGCTATGGCAGGCGCGTTGGGGTCGTGCAGTTCGTGAAGGGTGCTTGGCACACCGGCGAGAAGGACGCGTTTGCGGCGTTCGGCGAGAAAATCGTCTGGCACACGATGGGCGAAGGTTTTACCTGGGAAACGCAGGACATCAAGCGCGATGTCGCCGCGGCGGAAGCCGCCTGGGCCAAGGCCCTCGAATTGATGGCCGATCCGTCGATCAGCCTGGTCGTGCTGGACGAACTGAACATCGCGCTTCGCTACGATTATCTCGATCTCGATACGGTCGTTGCGGCGCTGAAAGCCCGTCGCGGCGATCTTCACATCGTGGTGACGGGCCGCAACGCCAAGCCGGCGCTGGTCGAAGCCGCCGATCTGGTGACCGAGATGGGAGCCGTAAAACACCATTTCGCCGCCGGGGTGAAGGCGCAAAAAGGCATCGAATTCTAGCTGTTGGCCAATTCAACTCAGAGCGAGGATCACCATACCGACGGCGAAAAGCAACGCCATCAGCAGCACATCGGCGATCCAGAACAGTTTTAGCGCGCGTCTGATATCGGCGGTTGTCGCGCTCCTGCGCCCGCCTTCGCCCATAAAAGCGTCGCTGACCAGAACGCCGCCATAGACGCGCGGGCCGGCTAAAGCGAGGCCGAGCGCGCCAGCCATCGCGGCTTCCGGCCAGCCGGCATTGGGCGAGCGGTGTTTTTTGGCGTCGCGCCAGACGGCGCGCCAGGCCTCGCCGGGCTTCGCT
>JBGTLX010000586.1:0-6732 GCA_041743855.1 Rhizobiaceae bacterium
GTCGGCCGGTCATGTGCTGCCGCCGGTGCCGCAACCGCTGCTCATCGCCGCGCAGATCGCCATCGGCGCTTCGCTCGGCCTGCGGTTCCGCATCGATCGCATGCGGCAATTTCCAAGGGTTGCGCTGGCCGGCCTCGTTTCGGGCATTTTGCTGATCGGCGCGGCGTTTGTGGGTCTGACATGGGTGGTGGAGCGGGAAAGCGATCTCGATCATGTGTCGGCGATCCTCGCCGTAGCGCCTGGCGGACTGGGCGAGATGATCGCATCGGCAACGTCTCTCGGCCTGCTTGCCGCCACGGTGGCCGGATTCCAGATGACACGGTCGTTGATGACAAACCTGCTCGCGCCGCCGCTGATCCGATGGATTGTCCACTGGAAGCGTCCAAAACAGTAATCTGTTGACAATCTGCAATTCGGCTCATAAAGCTCACCTTGAGAGAACGGCGGATCGATCGACATCGCGATCCGCCCCGCGCTGGAGGTGTGATGTCGTTTCTTGAACTGGACGGGCTGACCAAACGGTATGGCCCTCTCACCGTCGTCAAGAGCGTGAATCTGTCGGTCGACAAGGGCAAGCTGGTTTGCCTTCTAGGTCCCTCCGGTTGCGGCAAAACCACGACCCTTCGCCTGATCGCCGGCTTCATCGCCTCGAATGGCGGCTCGATCCGGGTCGGTGGCAAGACCATTTCCTCGGAGCAGGCGACGGTGCCGCCCGAAGCCCGCAACATGTCGATGATCTTCCAGAGTTACGCGTTGTGGCCGCACATGACTGTGTTCCAGAACGTCGCCTACGGCCTGAAGCTGCGCAACCTCCCCGCCGCCGAGATTACGTCGCTGGTTCGCTCCATTCTTGCTTCGACCCAGCTTTCGGCTCTGGAACAACGCTATCCGGGAGAACTTTCAGGCGGCCAGCAGCAGCGCGTGTCGCTGGCCAGGGCGCTTGTCATCAAGCCTGAAATATTGCTCCTGGACGAACCGCTGTCCAATCTCGACGCCAATCTGCGCGAGGAGATGCGCTTCGAGATTCGCCGGCTTCATGACGAATTCCGCTACACCACCGTCTACGTCACCCACGATCAGGTCGAGGCCATGACCACGGCCGACATCATCGTCGTCATGAATGACGGCCGCATCGAGCAGGCCGGTTCGCCGGAAGACATCTATCAGCGGCCGCAGACGGAATTCGTCGCCCGCTTCATCGGCGGCACGAATATTTTGAAGGGCGCAAAGGGCGCGGACAACACGGTGCTTTGCGACGGCGATCTCGTGTTGCGGTGCGGCAGTGGCGATTTTGCGGCTGAAGGGCAGACCGCGGTTTCCATCCGTCATCACGACATCGAGCTTTCCGCGACCAAACCGGCGGATACCGCAACAAACTGGGCGAGCGGCATCGTCAAGCGTCAAATCTATCTCGGCTCGCACCGGGATTACCTCGTTTCAACAGTTGGCGGAGAAACGGTGCGCACGGTCGCGCCGGTCAATGTCGCGATCCCGGTCGGCCCAGAGGATTGGCTGCATTTCCCGCCAGAATATTGCCGGGCACTGGCGCAATAACGGAGGAAGCAAGCATGTGGAATAAAAGGATATCCGCCGCGATTTTCGCGTTGGGAATGACGGCCTCGTCGGCCGCCCTCGCTGAAGCGCCGGCGCCCTACCAGGTCACGCCGGAACTCGAGGCCGCCGCCAAAGCCGAAGGCAAGATTGTTTTCTATACTGCAACCGACGTGACCGTCGCCGAAAAGCTGGCCGAGCTGTTCCGGACGAAATATCCGGACATCGAGGTCCAGGTCGAGCGCGCCGGATCAGAACGCGTCTTCCAGCGCATCGGCCAGGAATACGGCTCTGGAATCAAGGCAGCCGATGTAATCGAGACGTCGGATGCGGTGCATTTCCAGTATTTCAAGCGCGAAGGCTGGCTGGAGCCGATGGTTCCGCAGGAAGTCGCCGACAAATGGCCGGCCGAACAGCGCGACCCGGACGGCAATTTCGCGGCTTATCGCGCGCATCTCTCCGTCATGGCCTACCGGACCGATCTGTTGCCGGAAGCCGAGGCCCCCAAGACCTGGACCGATCTCCTCGACCCTCGCTTCAAAGACAAGATGGTCAAGGCGCATCCGGGCTATAGCGGCACCGTGATGACGGCGTCCCATATTCTGAGCGACCTGCTTGGCTGGGAGTATTTCGAAAAACTCGCCGCGCAGAACATCATGCAGGTGCAGTCGTCCACCGAGCCGCCGAAGAAGCTGGCCGCCGGCGAACGTATGCTGCAGGTGGACGGCAACGAATACAACATCTTCCGTCTCCAGGATGAGGGTGTAAAAGTCCAGATCGTCTATCCGGCGGAGGGTACCCCGCTGGCAGTCGGCAACGCCGCCGTCCTGAAGGGCGGTCCCAATCCGAACGCCGCCAAGCTGTTCTACTCCTTCCTGTTCTCGCTCGAGGCACAGCAGCTCAACAGCGATTTCGGAGGCTTGCGGTCGTTCCATCCCGAGGTCAAGGAAAAGGAAGGGCGCACGCCGATCAGCGAGATCAATGTGCTGCGCTCCGATCCGGCCGATCTCGAACCGAAAATCCCGACTATCAAGTCGAACTACGAAAAGTATTTCGGAACCTGATCCCGATTTGTCGCCGGCGGGACAATCCGCCGGCGACGCTCCGCATACATCGAACCCGGTATAGGAATGATGACCAGCAACGCCCTCGCACAAGGTCAGCGCCGCAGCATCGACCTGTCCTGGCCGACATTCGCCCTGTTGACCCTGCTGCTCAGCGTCCTGGTCATTCTTCCCCTGTTTTGGCTCGTCTATTACAGCTTCCGAAGCGATACGGGCGGTGGCGCGACAGTCGAAAACTTCGTCGCCCTCGTCACCGATCCTACCCTTGTCAGGGCCTATGGGCTGGCGATCGGCATGGCGCTCGGCGTCGGCGCGCTTGCCTGTCTTGTCGCCACGCCGATGGCGTGGCTGGTGGCGCGAACCGATCTTCCCGGCCGACGCTACATCCGCATGCTGGTCACAGCGTCGTTCGTGACGCCGCCTTTCCTTGGCGCGATCGCCTATGAGATCATCGCCGCGCCCAACAGCGGTATTGTGAACGTCATCTATCGCAAGTTGTTCGGCCTGGACCCGGGTCAATATCTGGTGAACATCTACACTTTCACCGGCCTGGTCTTCGCCATCGCCTGCTTCACATTCCCGTACGTGTTCACGCTGGTCGCCAACGCGCTCGACCGGGTTCCCTCCGATCTCGAGGACGCGTCGTCCATCCTCGGCGGCAAGCCGATGACCACGTTGCGCAAAGTCACGATCCCGCTTGTGCTGCCAGCGATGCTTGCCGGCACGCTGATCGCCATCCTGCAGGCGCTGACGATGTTCGGTTCGCCGGCGATCCTGGCGCTGCCGGCAGGCTTCCACGTCATCACCACCAAGATCTGGAGCCTGTTCCAGTTTCCGCCGCGTCTCGGATTGGCGGCGGCATCGGCGCTGCCGCTGCTGATCATCACGGTGGTCCTGCTGCGCGCCCAGACATCCATCCTCGGACGCAAGGGGTATACGGTTCTCGGCGGCAAGAGCGGCACGCCGCGTATTACAGAACTCGGTCCCTGGAAATGGGTCGCGATTGTCTTCGTCTTCTCAATCCTGTGTCTGACGGTCATTTTCCCCTATGCCGCGATCGTCAAGACCGCGTTCACGGGAACTGTCGGCGACCCCGTCAATTTCGACAGGCTCACCTTGCGCCACTGGAACTTCGTGCTGTTCGAGTTTTCGGCGACCCAGCTGGCGTTGCGCAACACCTTCCTGCTCGGCTTCCTCACCGCAACGATCGTGACCGGCATCGCGCTGGTGGTGTCCTATCTTGTCATCCGCAAGTCGGTTCCGGGATCCCGCTTCCTCGGCGTGCTGGCGACAGCGCCGGTCGCCATCCCGGGCATCGTGCTCGGCGTCGGTTTGTTTCTCAGCTACGCCAACCCCACCTTTCAGCTTTACGGCACGATCTGGATCCTGCTGATCGCGTTCATGACGATCGAGTTGCCGGCCGGCTATCAGCAGATGTCGTCGGCCTTTTCCGGCGTGCATCCGGAACTGGAGGACGCCGGCCGCATCATGGGCGCGTCGCGTCTTAGGACGCTGTGGGACATTACGGCTCCGTTGCTCAGAACCAGCGTCGTCGCCGCCTGGTGCTTCGTCTTCGTAGGCACGATTCGCGAACTCTCGGCCACCATCTTGCTGACGACCGCGAACACCAAGCTGGTGTCGGTCATCATCTATGATCTGAACGAGAGCGGCGACCTCGGCGCGATCTGCGTCCTCGGCATCATCCTGCTCGCGGCGTCCTTCGCGGTGGTTTACGTCGCCAACAGGGTGCCGGTGCTGGGCGGTTCGCAGATGAACGCGCGGGGCTGAGCGGTCCGCCGTAATCGCTTTTCGTCGTATTTGTTGCTAGACCGACCATGTGGGGCTCAGAGACCAGCGATTCTACCAAGGCGGCCCCCTTTGTTGTCGAGCGGTGGACTGACGATGGCTCTTGAATGTTGGACAGTTTCATGAATCAGCCGGCCAATCTCTCCGCGATCGATTTTCTGCGCACCCGCTCGCTCGCCAATGTCGTGCAGGCTGAGATCGAACGCATGATCATCGACGGCGAATTCAAGCCGAACGAGCGGGTCAACGAGAACGGCCTTTCTCAACGCCTCGGCGTCAGCCGGGGGCCTATCCGCGAGGCGTGCAGCGCGCTGGCGGCGATGGGTCTGATCGAGATCATCCCCAATCGGGGCTTCTTCATCCGCGCGCTTTCCAACGACGAGGCGCTGGATCTGTCTGAAGCGCGTGCGTGCGTTTTCGGGTGCATGGCCATGATGCTCGCCGAACGCGTTACCGACGCGCAGATTGCTATCCTGCGCGCTTTGCTGCAGCGCATGGACGAGATCGTCGAACTGGGCGACGTCCATATCTATTATCCCGTCAACCTAGAATTTCATAAGCAGATTTCCCAGATGGCCGGAAACAACCGGCTGGCGCAAATCTACCAGAGCTTCGTGCGCGAGCTTCACATCCAGCGCTACCGCGCGCTGTCGAGCCCGGATGTCCTGCATGTCTCCAATGCCGAACACCGCGACCTCGTCGAGGCGCTCGCGGCCCGCGATCCGGTCCGCGCCCTGACCGCCGCGCGCAACCATATTCTCAACGGCATTGTTCGCACCCGCAAAGCCGGCCAGCCGGGCGAAACGGTGACGCCCGCGCCATCGAAGGCGCGAAAATCGGCTTCCGCTTCAGTCAAATCCAGCCGCTAACTTGACTCCAACTCGAGCCATAACAGCAACCGTGCACAGACAAAACTGTTGACAATTAACAGTTGACGCTTCACTGTCCGGCTTGAAAATTCCGCATGTGACATCGGTGACGAAAGAGGATTTTATGAACCAGAACAACGCAATCGACCTCGAACTGACGAAATATGTCGCCGAATTCATCGTCGAGGCGCAGGTTGGCGATCTTTCCGCCGAAGTGGTCGAACTTGGCAAGAAGTCGATTCTCGATGGCTTCGGCCTGGCGCTGTCCGGCTCGGTCGCCAAAAGCGGCGAACTGGTCCGCCGCCATCTGGACGATCTTGGTTTGACCGACGGCGTGGCCACGGTCATTGGTGGCAGGCGCAAGGTCGCGCCGCGCTTCGCTGCTTTCGCGAATGGCGTCGGAATCCACGCCGACGACTATGACGACACCCAGCTCGCCGTCGCCAAGGACCGGGTATATGGGCTTCTGACCCATCCCACCGCGCCGGCGCTTCCGGCGGCGCTGGCCATCTCCGAACTGGTCAAGGCTTCGGGCCGCGATTTCATGCTGGCCTATCACCTCGGCGTCGAAGTCGAGTGCAAGATCGCCGAAGCGATCGCGCCGCGCCATTACCAGACAGGCTTTCATGCGACGGCTACCTGCGGCACTTTCGCGGCGGCGGCGGCAAGTGCCAAGCTGATGGGTTTCGATGTCGCGACGACGCAGCGCGCGCTGTCGATCGCGGGCAGCCAGTCGGCAGGCCTGCGCGAGAATTTCGGCACCATGACCAAGCCCTTCCATGCCGGACGGTCTTCCGAAAGCGGCGTCGCGGCCGCGCAGTTCGCCTCCTATGGCTGGACGGCGGCAGCGCGCATCCTTGAAGCGCCGCGCGGCTTTTTTGCCGCGGCCGGCGGCGGCTACGACCAGGCCGCCATCTTCGGCAAGCTCGGCAGCCCGTGGACTTTCGCCAGTCCGGGAATTTCGATCAAGCCGCATCCGTCGGGCTCGCTCACCCATCCGGGCATGACCGAGATGCTGCGGCTCATCAAGGAACACGATATCCGCGCCAGGGACGTCAAGCATGTCCGCATAGGCACTAACTCCAACATGCCCAACGCGCTCATCCATCATCGTCCGAAGGATGAGTTGCAGGCCAAGTTTTCGATGGAGTTCTGCATGGCGATCCTGCTGCTCGACGGCCGCGCCGGATTGAACGAGTTCACTGACGCCGCTGTCGAGCGTGAAGACGTCAAGGCGATGATCGAAAAGGTCGATTTTGTCATCGACGACGAGGCGGAGGCCGCCGGTTACCATTTGATGACGACGCTGATCGACATCCAGCTCGCCGATGGACGCAAGATTGCGGGCCGCGCCGATTTCGGCAAGGGCAGCCCGGCCTTCCCGATGTCCTACGAAGAGGTCGCCGGCAAGTTCCACGAAAATGCCGAATTCGCCGGCATGG
>JBGTLX010000587.1:0-4909 GCA_041743855.1 Rhizobiaceae bacterium
GATGAAAGGCTTGGCAGCAGTCGTTCTCGCCGCCATTACAAGGACGATGGCTGGCGGTATCGCAAGAATTGGCGCTATAACCGGCGGCATTTCCGGCGCCACGGGCCTGACATCTATTTGGGCTTGAATTTCGGGTATCCGGCCTATCGCTATTACGCCGAGCCGCGCCCGATCTATCGCTACAGGAGCGGGTCAGGCTTGCATGTGCGGTGGTGCTATGATCGCTACCGGTCCTATCGCGCCTGGGACAACACCTACAAGCCCCATTATGGGGCGCGTCGGCAATGCTGGTCGCCCTATAGCTGACCAGCAGGACAGAGCATCGGACCGAAAAGTGGAATCCGGTTTTCGTTTGTTCCGATGCTCATTCAAAGTGTAGATCGTCCTTTGTGCGTCCGAAAGGACGCGCGGCGATCCAGGCTAGAATCCGGACTCCTGCTCGGCGCACTTTGATCACTTCAAAGTGCGCCGCTCCGACACGGCGACGTTCTCCATTTTTAGCAATTGTTAGGCATGCGGCTGTAACTGCTGCCATGGTAGGCTCGTCGCCAGGAACAATCATGTCGGAACCGACGAAGTCAGACAAGCAAAGGGAGCACCGCTCGCGCGTCCTCAAGGGCGCGTCGATCCTGTCCGGCGTCAACAACTCCGCCATCAACTGCACCATCCGCAACATGCACAAGCATGGCGCGGAACTGCGCGTTTCGCTCGAAGCCCGCATTCCGCAGGAGTTTTTGCTCTACGTGCCCGTCGACGGGCTCGGCTACAGGGCCACGGTCCGCTGGCGCAGACAGGACCGCGTCGGCGTTTCGTTCAGCGGTTCCGAGCCGAAGCCACACTGGTTTTACGGGTGACGCAGCGGTAGATCGCATAACGGACAAGGCCGGCGGGTAACGCCAGCCTTGTTAGCGATCATTTATGCGCCTAGTTCTTGGCCTTGTCGACCAGTTGGTTCTTGGCGATCCACGGCATCATCGCGCGCAGCTTCGCGCCAACCTCCTCGATCTGGTGGCTGTCGTTGTTGCGGCGGATGCCCTTGAAACGCGACATGCCGGCGCGGTATTCCTGCATCCATTCCGATGTGAATTTGCCGGTCTGGATGTCGTTCAGCACACGCTTCATCTCGGCCTTGGTTTCCGCCGTGATGATGCGCGGGCCCGAAACGTATTCGCCCCATTCGGCGGTGTTGGAGATCGAGTAGTTCATGTTGGCGATGCCGCCTTCGTAGATCAGGTCGACGATCAGTTTTACTTCGTGCAGGCATTCGAAATAGGCCATTTCCGGCGCGTAGCCTGCCTCGACCAGCGTCTCGAAACCAGCGCGGATCAGCTCGACCAGGCCGCCGCACAGCACCACCTGTTCGCCGAACAGATCGGTTTCGCACTCTTCCTTGAAATTGGTCTCGATGATGCCCGAACGGCCGCCGCCGACGCCGCAGGCGTAGGAAAGGCCGAGGTCGAGCGCATTGCCCGACGCGTCCTGATGCACGGCGACCAGGCACGGGACGCCGCCGCCCTTCTGGTATTCGCCGCGCACCGTGTGGCCGGGGCCCTTCGGCGCGACCATCAGCACGTCGACCGTCTTCTTCGGCTCTATCAGGCCGAAATGCACATTGAGGCCGTGCGCGAACGCGATCGCCGCGCCGTCCCGGATGTTCGACGCGATCTCGTCGCGGTAGATGTCGGCCTGGAGTTCGTCGGGCGTGGCCATCATCATCAGGTCGGCCCATTTGGCCGCGTCGGCCACGCTCATCACCTTGAGCCCGTCGGCCTCGACCTTCTTGGCGGTCGCCGACCCGGCCTTCAGCCCGACGACGAGTTCCTTGGCGCCCGAATCCTTGAGGTTGAGCGCATGCGCCCGGCCCTGGCTGCCATAGCCGATGATGGCGACCTTCTTGCCCTTGATCAGATTGAGATCGGCGTCGCGATCGTAATAGACACGCATTTTTTGGTCCTTCCTTGGGTTACTTTTGACGATGGTTTGTTCGTACGTCCTTCGAGGCTCGCTTCGCTCGCTCCTCAGGATGAGGGCCGTTTGCGCTTCCCGTCCTCATCCTGAGGGGGAAGTCCCGAAGGCAGTTGAAAGTGGTGAAGCCTCCTTGCGCTAACTTCCCTCATCCTGAGGTGCGAAGCCCGGAGGGCGAGCCTCGAAGGACGCACGATCCTTGGCCCCGTACAAAGCAAGAAACTGGTGCGTCGCCCGGGCCGCATCGCGGCCGATCTCCGCCTCGGTCGATTTAAAATCGTCGCCGAGCAGCAGACGGATTTGCACGTCGCGGGCCACGAGCCCGAAAAATGTCCGAAAAGCCTCCTCGGCATCGTCGAAGGCGAGCAACCGTTTGTCCCGCGCCGCCTCCAGCACCGGTTTCAGCCGTTCGCCGATGGCAAAGCGTCCATTGGCGAGTACGATTGCGCCGAGATTGCTCTTGCCCGATCCCGCATGACTGACAGCGACGCGGTTCAGCGCGATCGATGTCCGGCTGGAAATCACCCGCAGCCAGTTTGCCGCAAAACGCTCAAGGCTGTCGCGCAGCGCCGCCGCATCGAGATGCTGCCGGTCATGGTTGCCAGCCTTTACCTTCGAGGCCTGCCACCGCACAGTCGCCGTCAGCAGCCCATCGCGGCCGCCGAACCATTTGTAGAGCGTTTCCTTGGAGCAGCTGGCGCGGCGTGCCACCGCCGTCATGGTCAGCGCGTCGCCATCCTCGACCAGCAATTCGAGCACAGCGTCGAGCACCGCCTGCTGGCGATCGGAAAAGCGGTCTTCGCCTGTTGGGTGGGCAGATAAGGTAACGCCGAGCGCCTACTTTGTTTTAGCGATAGTACCGTACGTTACGGTTCGCTGTCCACAATAATTTCGCCCATCACACCGACGGAGTTGCCGTTCCCGAGCGGAGGCGGTTCCGGTCAACCGCACGGGAAAGATTGCGCGCGCAGAGGGACGCCTGTGGTTTCAGGTGCGTAACTGGCCGGCCCAAAGTCTGAATTACGTTTCGGGGCAAGGTCGAAGATCATTCTGTGCAGGGAGGAGCGTCTGCCGGCAGAACGATCAGTCTAGACAGGAAATTTTCTAAACCGCCACCTGCGTTCCAATCTCCACCACCCGCCCCGTCGGGATCTGGAAATACTCCGTCGCGTCGGCGGCCGTGCCGGCAAGCCCTATGAAAAGCTTGTCCTGCCACATCGGCATGCCCGAGTTGGGCGACATCTTGAGCGAACGCCGCGACAGGAAGAACGACGTGGTCATGATGTCGAATTTCCAGCCCTGCTTTCGGCAAATCGCCAGCGCGCGCGGAATATGCGGCTGCTCCATGTAGCCAAAAGTCAGCGTCACGCGCGAAAACAAACTGTTGATCGTCTCCATCTTCACCCGCTCGCTTTCCAGCACCACCGGCTGCTGCGCGGTGACGACCGACAGGATGACATTCTGCTCGTGCAGCACCTTGTAGTGCTTCAGGCTGTGCATCAGCGCGGTCGGCGCGCTTTGCGGATCGCTGGTCAGGAACACCGCTGTTCCTGGAACCAGAACCGGAGGTTTTCTGCCGAGGTTTCCGGCGAGGAAATCCAACGGAATCTCGTTCTTGCGGGTCTTTTCAAGGAGATATTGTGTACCCTTGATCCACGTCATCATGATCAGCACTATGATGCCGGCGACAGCAATCGACGCCCAGCCCCCATCGGCGACCTTGGCCGCATTGGCCAGGAAAAATCCGGTGTCGACGATGGCGAACAGGATCGTCAGCGTAACCGCGGCGGCAAGGCGCCATTTCCACAATTTCCGCATGACGACGAACAGGAGGATCGTCGTCACCAGCATCTCGCCGGTCACCGAGATGCCGTAGGCGGCGGCCAGCGCGCTGGATTCGCCGAAACCCACGACGAGCAGCATGACGCCCAGCGCCAGCAGCAAATTGACGCGCGGCAGATAGATTTGCCCCGACCGCATCTCCGACGTATGGCGGATCTCGAAGCGCGGCAGAATGTTGAGTTGCACCGCCTGGCGCGTCAGCGAATAGGCGCCGGAAATGACAGCCTGGCTGGCGATCACGGTGGCGGCGGTCGCCAGCACGACCATCGGCAGCAACGCCCATTCCGGCAGCATCTGGAAGAAAGGATTGTCCGGTGTGCCGCCATGCGCCAGCACGAAAGCGCCCTGCCCGAAATAATTGAGGAGAAGCGACGGAAAGACGATCGACAGCCAGGCCAGCACGATCGGCCGGCGGCCGAAATGCCCAAGATCGACATAGAGCGCTTCGGCGCCGGTGACGGCGAGGAACACCGCGCCGATGGTGATGAATGCCACTTCCGGTTGCCCGGTGAGATAGACGGCCGCGTAATAGGGATTGACCGCATAGAGCACGGTCGGGTCGTCGAAGATGTGGGCCGCGCCGAATCCGCCGATCGCCAGGAACCACAGCGCGGTCACCGGACCGAAGACCGTCGCCACCCGTCCCGTGCCGAAACGCTGGACCGCAAACAGGACGGCCAGAATGACCAGCGTGATCGGGACGACGAAGGACTCGAATGCCGGCGTGACGACCTTCAATCCCTCCACGGCCGACAGCACCGAAATCGCCGGCGTGATGATGGCGTCGCCGAAAAACAGCGCCGCGCCGCAGACGCCGATGGCGAGGATCACCTTGGATCCGCCCGGAGCGCTGCCCCGCGCCAGCGCCATCAGCGACAGCGTGCCGCCCTCGCCCTTGTTGTCGGCGCGAAGCACGAAGACGACGTATTTGATGGTGACGATGAGGGTCAGCGCCCAGACGATAAGCGACAGCACCCCGAGAATATCTTCGCGCGTGACGAAACTGCCGCCAGCCGACGCATGGAGCGCCTCGCGAAACGCATAGATGGGGCTGGTGCCGATATCGCCATAGACGACGCCCAGCGCTCCGAGCAGCAATATT
>JBGTLX010000588.1:0-1890 GCA_041743855.1 Rhizobiaceae bacterium
ACCTCGCGGCCGCGCGCCGCATCGTCAAAGTCGCGTCGCTGCCGCTGCTGGGCAGCGGCAAGACCGATTACGTCACGCTCAGCCGGATGATGCCGAAGACCGCCTGAGTCCCGGGAGGCCCGCGGCCCGTCCGACGCTCCCGGCGGGCCGGACACCGGGCGGGCGGGAATATGCCATCGTCTGAAACTGTTATAGGATGTGCGGCCGAGGTCGCGTTATGCTGGTCTATCAACCTTAAACGAGGAGAAACGATGAACCACAGGCTACTTTCCATAGCGCTGACTCTGGCGGTGGGTGCGGGTTGCCCGCTGGCTGCGTACTCGCAGGCGAAGCCGGAGACGCTGGTCAAACAGCGCCAGTCTGCGATGGTCTTGCAGGGCAAGTATTTCGGCCCCATGGCGGGCATGGCCCAGGGCAAGGTTCCGTACGACAATGCCATCGTCGTGAGAAATGCGGGGTACCTCGACGTGCTGAACAAGATGCCGTGGGACGGATTCACGCCGGGCACCAAGGATGAGAAAAGCCGGGCGCTTCCCGCGGTGTTCGCCGACACGGCCAAGTTCAAGGAAGCGCAGGACCAGTTCCAGGCCGAAGTGACCAAACTCGTCGCAGTGAGCAAGAGCGGGGATGAGGGTTCCGTAAGAGCGCAGATCGGCGCGGTCGGCAAATCGTGCGCCGCTTGTCACGATAATTTCCGCCAGAAAAACTAGCCGAACGTCGAGCGTTAGGAGACAACCCCGCCGCGGCGGGGTTGTCGTTTCTATGCCTGCAGAAAGACCGGGGCGAGCGGTATGAAAGCAGATGCGCTGAAACGATTGCAGCAGGCCGTGTCCGGCCTGCTGCTCGGCATCGTGGCCTGCGGCGCGTGGGCGCAAGGGGACGCACAGCGCGGGCTTTATCTCGCGAAAGCCGCAGGCTGCATGGGATGTCATACCGAGGAGAGAAAGGATGCCCCCGCGTTCGCGGGCGGCCGCGCGCTCAAAACGCCTTTCGGAACGTTCTACGGCCCGAACATTACGCCTCACGCGCAAGCCGGCATAGGCCGCTGGAGCGAGGCTGATTTCATCCGTGCCATGCGCCACGGTGAACGGCCTGACGGGGCCAACTATTTCCCCGCTTTCCCCTATCCGTCCTTCACCAAGATCGCGGATGCGGATTTACGCGACCTCTGGGCGTATTTGCGTGCGCTGCCACCGAACAGCCGGTCAAATCAGCCGCACGATCTCGGCTTTCCGTACGGGTGGCGGCCTCTGGTGTCCGCGTGGAAGTGGGTCTTCTTCACTCCCGGCCCGTTCCCGAGCGATCCGCAACTTGCTCCGGCGCTCGATCGCGGCAGGTACCTGGTCCAGGCGCTCGGCCATTGCGGCGAATGCCATACGCCGCGCAACTTCCTGGGTGGACCGAAGACGAGCCGGCTTCTCGCCGGGGGTACCTCGCCCGACGGCAAAGGCGTGCCGAACCTCACGCCCGCGCGGCTCAAGACATGGAGCGATGGCGAGCTCAAGGATTTTCTGACGATCGGCGTCACTGCCGACGGAGACGTTCCCGCCGAGGCCATGGCCGAAGTGATACGCAACACCACGAGCCAGCTCACACCGCAGGATCTCCAGGCGATGATCGACTACCTGCGCACACTCCCGCCCATCGCCGACGAATCCAAACCCAAAAAATAACAAAGGAAGGGAGGTGTTGGAGGGAAAACCATGGGTTTCCCTCTGCTTGTTCGCCGCGCCGCGGCCGACGAATTTTGCGTCGTCCGCTAGGATTCACCGCCGTGCGTGCGCCGCGCGCGCTTCAGGTCGCCCCGTCGTTTTTTCTCGTCGAGCCGGCGTGCCCGGGAGGCGCGCGTAGGCGCCGTCGCGCGCCGTCGCTTGACCGGCAGCGCCGCCT
>JBGTLX010000589.1:0-2639 GCA_041743855.1 Rhizobiaceae bacterium
CGCAGAAGCAGTCGCTCGGCGTCCTCCGGCGAGATGCCCTGGTAGATCAGGCTTACATACATGATCGGAATGGCGACGTCGGGCTCGGCTTCCTTCGGCAAGCCCCGATAGGCGAGCGCGCCCGCGATCACCAGGAACATCAGGACCGAAAGCGTCAGACGCGCGTTACGGATTGCAAATTTGACGATATCCATGGCGATTACGTTCCGTCGGCTGCTTCGCCGGTCGATTTGCGGAGTGCCGCCGCGTCGGCCTCGACCGCCCGGACCGTGTCGCCTTCGGTCACCATCTCCTGTCCGGCGACGATGATGCGCGCGTCCGCCGGAATGCCCGCGAGCACAAGGCCGGCGGGTGTGTCGTCGATCAGGTCGATTGGGAAGAACACGACCTTGTCGTCCTTGTCGACGGCGCGTATGCCGAGATCGCCCTTTCCGCTCAGCGTCACCACGGAACGCGGCAGCACCACTGCATCGGTTTGTGCCGCCAGAATCGTTATCTCGGCGGTCATCCCTGACGGGATAGCGCGGTCGGCGTTGGCGATCGCGATCTCGATCGGAAAGGTTCGCGTCTGGCTCGAAGCCTCCCGGCTGAAATAACGAACGGCGCCCTTGACGACATTGCCGTTCACCAGCCGGGCCTCGGCCTCATCGCCGATCTTCAAATGGGCCAGGTCGCGTTCACTGATCTCGCCCTTGGCGATGATCGGATCGAGGGCGAGGATGGTCGCCACCTCGCCGCCCTGCATCACGGAACTGCCAAGCTCGGCTGTAACGCGGTCGACGACGCCATCGAAAGGCGCAACGACGCGGTTTCGGGCAAGTTCGGACTCGATGGCCTGAAGCTGCGATTTCGCCGCCGCAAGCGCGGAAAACGCGTTGTCGAGCTGCAGTTTGGGGGTGCTGCCGCTCTTGGCGAGCCGCTGGACCGCCTCCCACTCGGCCTCGCGCTGTTTCAGCAAGGCCTTGGCCGTCTCCACCGCTGCGGGCTTTTCCTCGGAGTCGAGCATCAGAATGAGATCGCCGGCCTTGACAATGTCGCCCTGCCTGACCGGCAGTTCGGCAATGATGCCGGCTTCGCGGGCGGCCAATACGGCGCGCTTGTCGGCCTCGGTGCGACCGGAAATGCGGATGGCCCGGGCATGCATGAGGTGAGGCGGGGTCACTACCGCGACAGTGCGAAGCGGCGCTTTCGGCTGCTCGGTGGCGGCAGGCGCGGCTTCGCTTTCGTTTTGAGCGCTGCCTACCGACGAAAATTCGCCGGTCACCACCCAAGCGGTGAATCCAGCGAGCACAACCAAGGCGGCCAGCTTGTGGAACCTGAACTTAGCCATCTTCAATCCATTGCCCGCTACCGGCCCGTTCGCTGTCTTCATGGACAGGAGGCTTGGATATGGGTTGATGCCCCCTCATATACAATCCGCCGGGTATGCTGTGGCGAGCGCAATTATCTACAGCAAAGCCGCCCTGCGATATAGTCAGAAAAATTCATGCGTGCTTCATCGGGGCCTTCATGGTGACAGACGCCGACATTTTCGGCGCGGTCCCGTAACCGCTTGCAAGCCCTAACACAATCCGCGGGCAACGAGCGCTTGTCGATCATGGGAGTTGACAGGAGCACTTCGCTCCTCCACCCGTAGATCCACCCAGCATCGGAGGCCCGCAGTGCCCGGGTATTTTTCGTCCCCATTTCCCCGCAGACGCTCGGTCGGCGTCGATGTCGGTGGGGTCATGGTTGGCGGCGGCGCACCGGTCGTGGTGCAGTCCATGACCAACACCGATACCGCCGACGTCGATGGGACAGTGGCTCAGGTCGCCGCGCTCCACCGCGCCGGCTCCGAGATCGTCCGCATCACGGTCGATCGCGACGAGGCCGCCGCCGCCGTGCCTGGCATCCGCGAGAGGCTCGACCGGCTGGGCGTCGCCGTGCCGCTGGTCGGCGATTTTCACTATATCGGTCACAAGCTGCTGGCCGACCATCCGGCCTGCGCAGCGGCGCTGGCGAAATATCGCATCAACCCCGGCAATGTCGGCTTCAAGGAGAAGAAGGACAAGCAGTTCGGCGCGATCGTGGAGATGGCGATCAAATACGACAAGCCCGTGCGCATCGGCGTCAACTGGGGGTCGCTCGATCAGGACCTTTTGACCCGGCTGATGGACGAAAACAAGAAAAAGGGGTCCATCCTGACCGCGCAGGAGGTGATGCGCGAGGCGATCGTGCAGTCGGCGCTCCTGTCGGCCGAGGCCGCCGAGGAAATCGGCCTGCCACGCGACAAAATCATCCTGTCTGCCAAGGTCAGCGCGGTGCAGGATCTGATCGCGGTCTATACGGCGCTTTCCGGACGCTCCGACCATGCCCTGCATCTCGGCCTCACCGAAGCCGGGATGGGCTCCAAGGGCATCGTGGCGTCGTCGGCGGCGATGGGCATCCTCCTGCAGCAGGGCATCGGCGACACGATCCGCGTTTCGCTGACGCCCGAGCCGAACGGCGACCGCACCCGTGAAGTGCAAGTGGCGCAGGAGTTGCTGCAAACGATGGGATTTCGCCAGTTCGTGCCGATCGTGGCCGCCTGTCCTGGCTGCGGGCGCACCACGTCGACCGTATTTCAGGAACTCGCCCAGAACATCCAGGCGGATCTGCGC
>JBGTLX010000590.1:0-5941 GCA_041743855.1 Rhizobiaceae bacterium
CGTCCGAAGCCGCCAGAATATCCCGTTCAAAACCCGCCGGTCATCGACGCGCGGAACGCCCCTCGGCTTGTTCGGCAACAGCGGCTCGATCACCGACCATTCGAAATCCGACAAATCAAAGCGCGCCATATCCAGTCCCCCGCGCAGAGACTGAATCACGCCTCACCCCAAAAGGGAATCCCGTTTATGAGTATGTGACCTAGAGCCGCCGGATCGGCCGCGCCTTTGCGAAACGACTGCGTCGCCAGGGACTGAACGACGCTCAGAGAATTCTTGACGCGATGATTGAGCTCGCGCAACAGCAGTGTCTGCCGTTCGGCGCTCCTCTTGCTGGCGTCGATATCCATCAGTACGCCGATGATGCGATTTAGAGAGCCGTCGGGGGCCTTAAGCACCTCCGCCCTAAGCAACAGCCAGTACAGATCGCCGTCCGGCCGGCGGCACCGAAACTCCGCCTCGAACCGCGTCTCCCCTTGCGCCAGGGCCGTCTGCGCCGCCTGCTGCAGCTTTTCGCGCTCGCCGGGGCCGTAGAGGGCCCTCAGGTCTTCCATGGTCGGTTTGGCGTCGGGGGCCAGGCCGAACATCAGGTTCAACTCGGGCGAAGTGATGATCCGTTCGGTGGCGACGTCGAATTCCCACACGGCCATGCGCGCGGCTTCGATCGCCAGCCGCTGTCGCAGTTCGCTTTCGCGCAGAGCCTGCTCCACCGCCTTGCGTTCGGTGATGTCCTGAATTGTCCCGATGTAGCGCGAAGCGACCTGCCCCGCATCCGTCTTGACGAACAAGGCCTCGCCATGCGCGAGCACCCATCTGGTCTCGCCATTGTCGGCCCGGATGATGCGGTAGTCGAACGGCGTCTTCTGCTTGATCGCGGGATCGAGCGCCCGTTTCGCCAGCGCCGATGTCCGCGGCAAATCTTCCGGGTGCGTCGCGTCCCTGACAAGCTCGTAGGTAATCGGGATGTCGCGGGGAAATCCGAAGATGCTTCGCGCACGCGCCGAATAGTGCATTTCCCGGGTCTCGATAGACCAGTCCCAAATACCGATCTGGGCGGCGCGCAAAGCCAAACGCAGTTTGACATCGTTTTCGCGCAGTCTCTGGTCGGCTTTTCGGTTCAAACTTCGCCTCCCCCAAGGCCCAGGCGATAGCTTACTTCCCAGCCTGCCCAGGCCAGACGGCAGCGAACGCCTGCCAGCATATCGCTTGCCAGCCACAATCCGTAACGTGGCGGGGGAATCTTTGTTCCTGGATTTTTGAAGGCGCGAAGCAATATGGAACGCGATAGGATACGTGATCGCGCCAGACGGCCTCAATCCAGTAATCGGCTAGCGCGGCCTGGCATCGAGATTGAGATAGGTCGGATCGAAGTCCGCGACCGCCCGCAACGCGTCCCAATCCAGAATGCTGACCTGTTCGCCCTCCCACGCGATGAGCTTTTGCTTGCGCAACTCCTGAAGCGTGCGGTTCACATGGACCACGGAAAGACCCATGGCGTCGCTCAACACGACCTGACTCATGGGAAGTCGAAATTTGAAACCCTCGGTCTGCTGAACGATTTGCAGCCGCAGGAACATTTCACACAGAAAACTGGCGATCTGGCCGATGGACGAAAGCCGGCCGGCGGCAACCAGCCATTGGCGGTAGATCGCTGCGTCGATGATGGTGCAAAGCCAGAGCAGCCTCGAAAAATGCGGCTCCGTTTCGGTAAGCTCGCGCAGATATTCGTGAGGCACCAACGCTACCGTGCAATCGGTCAGCGCGATAACGCTGTGGTCCATTCTGCTCAGCAAAAATCCGTGCAGGTCGACAAAATCGCCGGCCACGTGAACGGCGGTGATCTGGCGGCGGCCGTCGCCGAGAATGTGATATCGCGCGGAGAAGCCCGACAACATAAGGCAGCTTTCCCTCGGGCTATCCTCATCGCGCACCATGTCCCTTCCGGCGGTGATCAGGCGAGGTCGGCTCGCTAGTCTTTCCACGATCTGGATTTCGGCATCCGACAGGCTATCGCGCCGCTGCAGACTCAACAGATAAGGATTGACCATGTCCCCCACTCGAAATTGCATGGTTCGATCATCACCATTTCAATGGGTTTAACTTGGACGCAGCCGAATGCAACGGACTCGACCCAGCCTTCCCCACTCATTGCTCGACCACCGGCCTGCTTTTTGACAAGTCGATTTTGCCGTTAACTCATGATTTTCGCCAACAAGCCAATGATTTTCCTTGCAATCTCCCTTAGCAGTCGCACATTTGCGGTAGGGACTGTCAAATGTTAAAGAGTCTTGCATGCCGCGCAATTTGGAAGCAGCCTCGAAAAACGAGAGCGTAGGGTCAGGACCCGCGACGCTGGACAATCATGTCATGCTTCTGTTGACGGCGATCGAGGGAGAAACGGTCCCCGACCGCCTGCTCGAACTCGCCACTGCCCTGCAGAGCGCGCTCGCCGAGCAGAAGCAGAAGCGCTCGCCCAACTAGGCATGTCGATATTCACGCCACGCCGGCCTGCAAATGGCGGGTTTCTGCGCTTCCGATGCTCACGTACCCAAAAGTACGCTCCGCTTCGGTTCTCGAAACCCACCATTTTCGACTCGGCCTGACCTGAATCTCAACACACCTAGGATGCCGAGATTCCCTGAAGCCCTATCGACGACGCGTCACGTCGATCGTGAGCGAACTTCCAGCCAACCGGGCCGTCGGTTCGATAAGGGTTTCGGGAGAATGCTCTCCCAGATCTTCAAGCAGGCTCATGCGCGCCCGGTTAAGCCTGCTCTTTACAGTGCCGATGGCGCACATGCAGATATCGGCCGCTTCGTCGTAGCTGACTCCCAGAACGCCGACCAGCACCAACACCTCGCGATGATGCGGCGGCAGGCGGTTGATGGCGGCGTGGACCTCCTTGCCCCGAACGCTCCACTCCTGCGTCGCCTCCTGCACCGGGCGAGCCGACGCGCAGTCCATCAAACCTGGGGTTTCCCGCATCGAAATCTTGATACGTGTGTAAAACGTGTTGCGCATGATCGTGAACAGCCACGACTTCATCCGGGTTCCGGGTTCGAATTTGTCGAGATTTGCGATGCCCTTGGTCAGGGTCTCCTGCACCAGATCGTCGGCGTCGGAAGGATCTCGGCAGAAGGTCCGGGCAAATGCCCTGAGCGCCGGAATGAGGTCGACAATCGCCGTTTCTTCCCTGTTGTCCCCGGTCATGGCCGAATCAATCGCTGGCAATGAACCGTCTCCCTTTACGAACGCTCGAAACTATGTCGATGCACGGAGCTACAATGCCGTTCGGATGCGATGGTTCCTGACTGCGCCGAGACCGATCGACGTATCGCGAACGCGGACCGCCGGGGGAACTTCGAACGGCTTGCCCGGTTTGTGGAGCGCGAGGGACGAGGCCTCAAACACCGATCGGGAACCGCCATGGCAGACACCAGCAAGACCGGCAAAAATCCGAAGGCAACCGCCGAAAAGCAGAGGAGGATCCAGAAGCAGGTCGCAGCCGCCGATGCGAAGAAATCCGGTGAGGATACGGACGCGCCGATGCAGGCCGGCGCCCGGCGCTATCCCGAGCCGCCCTTTCCCAAGCAGCATCAACCCAAGCCCGGCATCGAGGCGCGCCTCGACCCGGAACCAATGTACGACGCGCCTTTCTACATCGGCTCCAAAAAACTCGACGGCAAGGTCGCGCTGATCACGGGCGGCGATTCCGGCATCGGCCGTTCGGTGGCGGTGCTGTTTGCCCGCGAAGGCGCGGATGTGGCGATTTCCTACCTGCCGGAAGAGCAGTTGGACGCCGAAACGGTGCAGAAGGCCGTGCAGGCCGAGGGCTGCCGTGCCATCCTTCTGCCGGGCGACGTGACGGATCGAGCCTATTGCCGAAAGGCGGTCACCGAAACGGTGCGCCAGCTCGGCGGGCTGGACGTGCTGGTCAACAATGCGGCGTTCCAGGTGCACACGACAAAGTTCGAGGATCTGACGCCCGAGCATTTCGACACGACGCTGAAGACCAATCTCTACGGCTATTTCCACATGGCGCAAGCCGCGGTCGAGCACATGAAGCCCGGCTCGGCGATCGTCAACACCGGATCGGTTACCGGCATCGACGGGTCGAAGGAACTGCTCGACTACTCGATGACCAAGGGGGGCATCCACGCCTTTACGCGGGCGCTGTCGGGCAGCCTCGCGCCGCGCGGCATCAGGGTCAACGCGGTCGCGCCGGGTCCGGTGTGGACGCCGCTCAACCCGTCGGACAAGGAAGCGGCGGATGTCGCCGAGTTCGGCGCCAAGACGCCGATGAAACGCCCAGCGCAGCCGGAGGAGATCGCGCCGGCCTATGTGTTCCTGGCTTCGGCGCACTGCTCCAGCTACATCACCGGGGAGATTTTGCCGATCGTCGGAGGTTATTGAGCAACGCCTTGTTCCGGCGCTTGGCGGGCGCGCCATCGGCGGCGGACTGCTCGAGCCAGCGCAAAACCAGCGCCTCGTCCTCGTCGAGGCCGGCCGGCTGTTTGCGCAACCGGCTCCTGATTGCGGCAAGCTCATCGCCCAAATTGCCATCGGTCCAGGCCTCGAATACAAGCGGATGGACATAGCATTTGCGGCAGACGGTGCGCGTGTTGCCGAGCCGCGAAGCAACCCGGTCGATGACGGCGTTCATGGTCTTGGCCACGTCGCGTTTCGTTTCCAAGAGTTCCGTCTCGGCGAAGATGCGCGCGGCGCGGACGGTGCCGCCCCAGGTGCGGAAATGCTTGGAGCTAAAACTCGCCCCGCTCGCCTCGCGGATATAGGCGTTCACATCCTGCGAGGTGACCGGCTTTCTGGCCCCGCTCTCGTCGATATACTGGAACAGATGCTGGCCGGGAATGTCCTGCACGCCCTTGACGATTTTGGCGATGCGGCGGTCGGCGATCCTGAGGTTCCAGTCCTTGCCGGACTTGCCGCGAAAGGCGAAGCGCAGCGTCGCGCCTTCGACCTCGACATGGCGGTCGCGCAACGTGGTCAGGCCGAAACTCTTGTTGTCCTTGGCATAAGCCGCGTTGCCGACGCGGATCATGGAATTGTCGAGCAGCCAGACAATGGAGGCCAGCACGCGTTCGCGCGGCAGGCCTTGCCTACGCAAATCGGCTTCGATTTGTTCGCGCAAACGCGGCAGGCTTTGGGCGAACTCGACCAGGCTGGAGTATTTCACGTCGTCGCGGCTAAGCGTCCAGCGCTCGTGATAGCGGTACTGCTTGCGCCCGCGCTCGTCGCGGCCTGTCGCCTGCAGGTGGCCGTCGGGGTCCGGCGAAATCCAGACATCCTTCCAGGCCGGCGGAATGGCGAGCTTGTTGATGCGGTCGATCGTTTTGGCGTTGGCGATCTTCTTGGCCGAAGCATCGGCGTACCAGAACCCCTTGCCCGCGCGGTTGCGGCGGATGCCTGGCTCCGTGTCGTTTGAATAGGAAAGCGAAGCGGCTTCCGCCGACGTGGAGATGTCGGCTTTCTCAACAAGATCGGTCTGCGGTTTCGTGAACACATGCCCGAACGGATGAGTGCGCGACTAGGTTCCGAACGGCGTCGGCTATGGATCGGGGCCTGGCGCCGGCGGCTGGCTCGCGAAATAGGCTGACGCGGCGCGGATATCTTCGTCGGAAAGCCCCTTGGCGGCGTTGGCCATCAAATGGCTGAAATGGGTGCCGCCGCGCGTGCCCGACCGGAACAAGAGCAGTTGCGCCTCCAGATAGGCCGCGTGCTGGCCTTCGAGTTTCGGGAAAACCGGGTTACGCGGATCGACGCCGTGACAGGACAGGCAGGCGGGCACATAGTTATTCGGGACGCCGCGTTCGGCGATGCTTTGGCCGGCCTGCAGCCGCTCGGCGGGAGCTGCGTCCGGGGCTGCGGTGCCTTTTGGTTGGGACGCGTAGTGGCGCGCCAGCGCTGCCCATTCCCCAGGCGCGGC
>JBGTLX010000591.1:0-2808 GCA_041743855.1 Rhizobiaceae bacterium
CGGTGGCTGCGGGAGCCGCCACCGACACGCGGGGACTTGGACAGGCGGGCATCGGCGTTTTGACCGGCGGCGGCGAAGCGGCGCGGCGCGGACTGCTCGGCTATCAGCGCAGCGAAGAGACGACGGCAGACCGCTCGGCAATCGTCTATCTCGAGAAAACCGGACAATCGGCCAAGGGCATGTTGAAGACCTTCCAGCGCTTTCAGAGCGCGTTGTCGCTGTCCGGCGCAAGGGTCGATCCCTATCAGGTCAGCCACCCCATGCCGCGCGATCGCATCGCAAATCTGGAAACGCTGGCGCGCGCCAGCCCGAATTTCGAGCGCCCCGATCCGGAAGCGCTGCAACTTCGTCACGACATGATGCGCGCCAAGATCGCGGTTTACACGCAAGGCCAGTCGGCGGCGTCGCGGCTGTTCCGCAAAGATCCGCGCGGGCTGGCGGCGCAATATGGCGATGCGCATGCGACGCTGCTTTTCGGCAATCCGCGCTCGGCTCTGAAAAAGGCGGATGCGCTGGTGAAGGCCTATCCCGACAACCCCTATTTCCAGGAGTTGAGGGGCGACGCCTTGCTTCGGGCAAACAAACCCGAGGAATCGGCCAAAGCCTATGCGCGCGCCGTATCGCTGGACCCCGCCAAGTCCGGCATCCTGCCGATCGCCCATGGACAGGCGCTGATCGCGACCGGAAAGCCAGAGGCGCTCAGGAAAGCCGTCGCGGAAATCAGCAAGGGGCTGGACCGCGACCGCGAAAACCCTGCCGCCTACCGCTATCTCGCCCAGGCCTATGGGCAGCTTGGCGAGGTCGCCGAGGCCGAACTTGCGGTCGCCGAGGGTCATTATTACAGCGGCGCGTATCAGGATGCGAAAATCTTCGCGGCGCGCGCCCAGCAAAAGTTCAAGCGTGGCGCTCCCGGCTGGGTTCGCGCCCAGGATATCATCAACTTCAAGGCCGCCAAAAAGAAGTGAACCTTGCTTCGTCTCGGAGCGACTTAGGGTCAGCATGACAGGACGGGGAAAGACATGAACAAGGCAATCATCATAGGCGCGACCGGCGTCGCCGTAGCCTTCGGCGTGCTGGGCATGGGTTTTATATCCGGTGATCGTGAGGTCGCGACCATGCCCCAGATCGTCAGCGCGGCGTCCGCGCAGACCGCCCCCGACCGCGGCACGGTCGAGACGATCGTGCGCGACTACCTCCTGAACAATCCCGAGATTCTCACCGAAATGCAGACGGCGCTCGAAGCCAAGCAGCAGGAAGCGCAGCGTTTGGCCAATCTCGATGTGATCAATTCGGCCCGGGACGAAATCTTCAAAGCCGGCTATGACGGCTTCGTCGGCAATCCCGAAGGCAAGGTGACGATCGTCGAATTCTACGACTACAATTGCGGCTACTGCAAACGCGCCCAGGAGGACATGCTGGCGCTGACGGCGGCCGACCCGGAGCTTCGTTTCGTACTTAAGGAATTTCCCATCCTCGGACCGGAGTCACAACAGGCGCATGTCGTCTCGATGGCGTTCCGCGCGCTGATGCCCGAGAAATTCGGCGACTTTCACAACCAGCTGATAAGCGCGCCGGGCCGGGCCGACGAGGCCAGCGCGATGAAAATCGCGCTTGCGCTCGGCGCGGACGAGGCCAGGCTGCGCGAGGCAATGAAGAACCCGGCAATACCGGAATCCTTCGCCAAGACCTACGATCTGGCCAACAAGCTGTCGATCACCGGAACGCCTTCCTATGTCGTCGGCAACGAGGTCGTGTTCGGCGCGCTCGGCCCCGAGATTCTGGCCGAAAAGATCGAAACCGCGAAGGCATGCGCGGATACGGTCTGCTGATTGCGACGATTGATCGTTCCTCGTCCTGTGGACAGAAAAAGAAGCCGCTTGCGCTCTTTTCGCGTCGCACTAAGCCAACTATAGAGGTCCCGGCGCGCGGGCGCTCCTGCCGGTGCGGAAAGAGGCTTTTGGTTTGACGACGATTTTCGTTTTGAACGGCCCAAATCTCAACATGCTCGGCAAGCGCGAGCCCGGAATTTATGGCGACAAGACGCTTGACGGGCTGGCGGCCGACTGCAAGGCGGAGGCCGAAGGGCTCGGGTTGGCGGTCGATTTTCGCCAGTCGAACCATGAGGGTGATCTGGTCGACTGGATCCAGGAGGCCGGCGATAAAGCGGCGGGCGTCGTGCTCAACGCCGGCGCCTATACTCATACCTCGATCGCGCTCCACGACGCCATCCGCTCTATCGCGCCCGTTCCCGTCGTGGAGGTGCATCTCTCCAACATCCATGCGCGGGAAACTTTTCGCCACGTGTCGCGTATCGCTCCTGTAGCGACGGGCATGATCTGCGGGTTTGGCCCGCTTGGCTATTCCTTCGCGCTTCAGGCGCTCGCCGCGCGTATTTCACCCTCGAAAAGGCTCTGACATGGCAACCAGCAAACCCGGTGTCGACCAGCAGTTGATCCGCGACCTTGCGGGCATCCTGAACGACACCAACCTGACCGAGATCGAGGTCGAGCTCGGCGATCTGAAGGTTCGCGTGTCGCGCCATTCGCCGGGGGTGCATGCGGTCGCCGCCCCAGCCTATGCCCCCGCCCCCACGAGCCCGCAATTTCCGGCGTCCGCCGCGCCGGCAGTCGCCGATGTTTCGAAGAACGCTGTTCCCTCGCCCATGGTCGGAACAGCCTATCTGTCGCCCTCGCCCGACGCAAAACCCTTCATCACTGTCGGACAGGCGGTCACCGAGGGTCAGACGCTGCTCATCATCGAAGCCATGAAGACGATGAACCAGATACCGTCGCCGCGCGCCGGAACGGT
>JBGTLX010000592.1:0-11740 GCA_041743855.1 Rhizobiaceae bacterium
CCGATGATGTGCGCCGACATGCGCTCCCACTGGTCGTCACGAAGAATCAGACGGTCGAGAACACCCATGGCTGTCTCCAAAAGACAGCCTTGAATCTGATTTGCTCAGCCTTGGGAATCCCAAGAGTCCACACGACCTAGCGCTTGATCTGCCTGCTCTTCCGCAACGAACGCAACCAGGACGCCTTCATTGGCGAGGTAGAGCGGATCGAGCCCGAGGATCTCGCAGAAGCCTAAAACATCGCTTCTGAGCGGCAGCGCCGTCTCCTCCAGCAGGATACCGACGCCAGCGGCAATCGCCATTTCATTCAGCACCGCTGCGATGCCTCCGCGAGTTGCGTCGCGTAAGGCGCGCGTCATCGGAGCGGCAGCGAGCAGGGCGCCCACCAGAGCATTGAGAGGTTGGCAGTCACTTTCGATCGCCGACTCAAGCTCGACCTCGCCACGTGCGGCCAAGATTGTAGCGCCGTGCTCACCCAGCCGGCCATTCACCAAAACCCGGTCGCCAGCCCGGATCGCGCGCGCCGACAGGTTCAGGCCCGCAGGAATAACGCCAATTCCAGAAGTTGTGATGAAGAGCTTGTCGGCGCTGCCTCGCCCGACGACCTTGGTGTCGCCGGTGACAATCGATACGCCCGCCGCATCCGCGGCCTGGCGCATTGAGGCGGCGATCCGCCGCAACAGCTCGACGTCGAACCCCTCCTCGATGATGAAGGCGGCGGAAAGCCAGAGCGGCTTGGCGCCGCCTACGGCAAGGTCGTTGACCGTCCCCCATACGGCGAGCTTACCGATGTCGCCACCCGGGAAAACAAGCGGGTCGACAACGAAGGAATCGGTCGTGAAGGCGAGCCGTCCGCCGCCGGCCACCAACTCCATCACATCGAGCCGCGCCTGATCCTCCATTTCGCCCATGGCCGGATTGTCGAACGCGGCGATGAAGACATCGTCGATGAGGTCGCGCATCGCCTTGCCGCCGCCGCCATGGGCAAGCGTCACCGTCTTTGCCCGGAGGCGGCCGGATCGGCGAAACGGCAGGCGTGGGGACACGGCGCGAGCCGTCATGATGCCCGGTGCGCCGATCCTGCCTCGACGGCGCGGGCGCGCGCGCCGGCATATTGATAATACGCGGCGCAAGAGCCCTCGGAGGAGACCATCAAAGCGCCGACCGGCGTTTCGGGGTTGCAGACGCTGCCGAAGAGCGGGCATGCGACCGGTTTGATCAGCCCCTTCAGCACGTCGCCGCACCGGGAATCGAGCGGGTCCGCAGTCTCCCGACCCTTGCCATAACCGACATCGAATTTTCGCTCGGCGTCGTAGGCGGCGAACTCCGCGCGCATTTTGACGCCGGAGGCATCGATTTCGCCGAGCCCGCGCCACTCGAACTTTTCGCGCGGCTCGAATACGGCATTGATGGCGGCCAACGCCTGTGGGTTGCCGTCGCGCGGAACCACGCGGCCATACTGGTTCTCGACCTCCGCCCTGCCTTCGACGATCTGCGTGACCACCATGAGCACCGACTGCAGCAGATCGAGCGGTTCGAAACCTGAGACGACGATAGGCTTGCCGTAATCGCGGGTGATGAAGTCATAAGGCCTTGTGCCGACCACCATCGAGACATGGCCGGGGCCGACGAAGCCATCGAGCCGCATGTCCGGATCGTCGAGCAGCGCCTTGATCGGTTGCGGGACCGTGATGTGATTGCAAAACAGCGAGAAATTGCCGGTCCCCTCCTTCGCCGCCTGCAGCACCGTAAGGGCAGTCGAGGGCATCGTCGTCTCGAAGCCGAGTGCAAAGAAGACCACCTCCCGGTCGGGATTCCTGCGGGCGATGGCGAGCGCGTCGAGCGGGGAATAAACGAGACGGATATCGGTGCCGTCCGCTTTGGCCTGCAACAGGCTCTTCTTCGTTCCGGGAACGCGCATCGCGTCGCCGAATGTGGTGAAGATCACGCCCGGATGTTCGGCAATCTCGATGCAATCATCCACCCGCCCCATCGGCAGCACGCAAACCGGACAGCCGGGTCCATGAATGAATTCTATCTCCTTGGGCACCAGTTCATGCAGGCCGTAGCGAAAAATGGCGTGCGTATGTCCACCGCAGACCTCCATGATATGGAGAGGCCGGTCCTCACGGGCACTGGTCCGGCCGACGAGTTCGCGAAGCCGGGCGAGAATACCCTTGGCGAGTTCCGGGTCGCGAAACTCATGGGCGTATTTCATGGCTCTCCCTCCGGTTTAGAGATCTGCCGAAGCGCGCATGGATTCGAGTTCCGCCTGCATCTCGCCCATCATTGTCAGCACCTTCAAAGTCTCGGCGGCTTCCGCCTCGTCGATGCGCGCCATCGCGAAGCCGACATGGATCAACACCCAGTCGCCAATGCAAGCGTCGATTGGATGGGCTTCGTCAACGATGCAGGTGACGTTGACCTTGCGCCGCACCCCTGAAACGTCGGCCATTGCGAGCAACAACTCACGGTCGACGATCTCCACGAT
This sequence comes from Rhizobiaceae bacterium, assembly GCA_041743855.1. Lineage (GTDB taxonomy): Bacteria > Pseudomonadota > Alphaproteobacteria > Rhizobiales > Rhizobiaceae > JBGTLX01. The sequence goes on from JBGTLX010000592.1 coordinate 2,492, forward strand.
CCGACCGGGCACACCCAGACACATGGCTGGTCTCCTCAATCCGCAACATCGCCGGCAAGACTTCGCGCGGCGGCGACGACCGCCTGTCCAAACGCCAAGCCACCGTCATTGGCCGGTACCTTGGCATGAATCAGCACCTTGACGCCATCCACTTCAAGCCGGCGCTTGATCTCTTCCAGGAGCAGCCTGTTTTGAAAGCTACCGCCGGACAGCGCCACAGTCCGGCCGATGTCGTGGTTGCGCAGGAGATTGAACGCCAAGCCGGCAACGGCGCGGGCAAACCCCTTGTGGAAGCGCGCGGATATTAAGGCGGCGGACGCGTCGGACGCGAGGTCGGCGAGCAACGCCCGCCACATCGGCGCTGGGTCCAGCCGTATCAGGCCTCCAGCGTCGCGCAGTATCTGGAAAGGATAGCCGATGTTGTCCGGCGCGTCCGCAAGATGGTGTGGCTCCACGAGGGCCTCGAGCCTTGCCGCCGCCTCGCCCTCGTAGCTCTGGACGTCGGCCGCGATGCCGAGCGCGCCGGCCACGGCATCGAACAGGCGACCGCAGGACGACGCCAACGGTGCGTGTGTGCCTAAGCGGATCATGCTGGCGATGGAGCCGACCGGCTTTTCCGCCAGGAAGCGATGAAGCGGCGTGCCCTCGAACGCTGCTTCGAACGCGTCCCAACTCATAACTGCCAGAATATGGGCAAGGGTATTGCGCCAAGGCTCGCGTACAGCGTTCGCGCCGCCGGGCAACGCGATCGGCATGAGCGAGCCGACGCGGCGATAGGCGCTGTAGTCGGCAAGCAGGAATTCGCCGCCCCAGATCAAGCCGTCATCGCCCAGCCCGAGACCGTCAAGCGCGATGCCGAGGATGGGACGCGCACTCAAGGCAATGCCGTTCTCTGCGAGACAGGCGGCGATATGGGCGTGGTGGTGCTGCACTTCCACCAGTTCCAACCCGCCCGCTTCGGCGATGCCCTCTCCAAGTTTTCGCGAAAGATACTCCGGATGAATATCCACGGCGCAAATGCGTGGACTGTGATCGAAGAGGCCTCGATAGAGATCGAGCGTGCGGCGGTAATCGTCGAAGGTCGGCGCATTCTCAAGGTCGCCGAGATGCTGCGAAAGAACGGCCTGACCGTTCTTGACAAGGCAGAACACCGCCTTGAGTTCGCCCCCCATGGCGAGCACCGGCGGCGCGGCATTGAATCCGTCGGGCAAAATTAGCGAGGCCGGAGCGAAGCCGCGGGCGCGCCGGAAGATTGCAGGCTGGCCGGCCATCACCCGCACCACAGAATCGTCGACGCGGTTGGCGATCGGCCGGTCATGGTCGAGCACGAAGTCGGCGATAGCCGCAAGCCGAACGCTCGCCTCGTCTCCGTCTAGGCACTGCGGCTCGTCCGAGAGATTGCCGCTGGTCATCACCGCCGGCCGGGCCAGGTTCTCCATCAGCAAGTGGTGCAGCGCCGTATAAGGCAGCATGATCCCAAGACTTGAAAGCCCCGGCGCTATCGCTTCCGGCAGCCGGTCGAACCCACACGCGTCCAGGAGCACGATTGGCGCTTCGCGCGATTCAAGCAGCTTCGTCTCGACGGCGCTCACCGCGCAATAGCAGCGGACGGCACGGAGGTCAGGCATCATGACGGCGAAAGCCTTGCCGAAGCGGCGCTTGCGCCTTCTAAGTTCCGACACCGCATCGGCATTGGTGGCGTCGCAGGCAAGATGAAAGCCGCCGAGGCCCTTGATGGCGACGATATGGCCGCGGGCGATGAGGTCCGCCGTCGCTGCGATCGCATCGAATCCAGCGAACGGGTCAACGGCGCGTCCGTCGATCGTCATAAGGGCGAGCCTCGGGCCGCAGCGTGGGCAGGCGATAGGTTGGGCGTGAAACCGACGGTCGGCTGGATCCGCATATTCCGCGCGGCAATCCTCGCACATGTCGAAGCCGCGCATCGTGGTGTTCGCGCGGTCGTAGGGGGCCGCTTCGATGATCGTCATACGTGGACCGCAATGCGTACAATTGGTGAAGGGATAGCGGAAGCGTCGTTCCGACGTGCTGCTCACCTCCGTCAGACACTCTTCACACGTGGCCGCGTCCGGGACGATCACAGTTGCCATCACGCCTGCGCGGCTGCGGGCGATGTGGAAACCTTCGCAGCCGGTCGATGCCACGACCGCTGTCTCTTCGATAGCGTCGATGCGCGCCAACGGCGGCACCTCCTCGCCTATGCGTTTTCTGAACTCCTCGATCGTCCCGCCCGGTCCCGTGAGCCGTATAAGCACGCCCTCCGCGTCGTTCAGCACCTCGCCGGAGAGTTCCAGTTCCGTCGCGATGCGCCAGACGGTCGGGCGGAAGCCGACACCTTGCACCATGCCTCGTACGCGCAATTCGACCGACCGGCTCGCCCTTTCTCCGGCGGGGCTGTCAGATGACAGGCTCCTGACGATCATCGGACCGTGACTCTTTCGCGAATGTCTTTCGAAAGCGACGAAACGAGCGCCGACGCGACCCACACCGCCTCCGGGATGGCGGCTTGGACGGCAGGATGCATATCCAGGCCAAAGGAATCCGCATCGGCCATCTGGCAGCCGACGATCCGAACGATTGCGGGCAGCACGCCGACCTCGCGCGCGAAGGTCAATGCGCGGATCGGCGTGGCGTAATGCGTCTCGGAAAAATAGTCGCGGCGTTCGGTTTCGGAAAGGTCTTCCAGACGTGGCAGAACCGGCTCCAGAACCGTTAGCCGGCCGGGCTCTTCCCCGCGGTCCACTGCGTCGAACAGCACCACGGCGCCGTAGCCGCGCATCAGTTCCTGGACCAGATGGATGCCGCCGATGCCGGTCTCGAAGCAGCACACATCATCGGCGAGAGGTTGCCGGCGAAACGCGGCGAGTGCCATGATGCCAAAGCCATCGTCCCCTTTCAGGAGATTGCCGACGCCGGCGACAAGGATTGGCATCACGCTCTCGGTCAGAAGGCCGGCAGACGCGGCTCGAAGGGGATGCCGAAGCCGACCAGCAGGCGACCGCGATCGTCCTTGCGGACCGGCAGACACACGAGCGGAGGCCCTCCGCCGAGCCGCGCGCCGCTGCGGATATCGTAGATGCAACCGTCGCCAAGAGCGCAACACCAGGAATAATTTGACAGGCTGCCGTTGAGCATCGGCGCGTCGTGGTGGCTGCACCAGGCTTCGGCCGCGAAGACTTCGCCCCGCACCTCGGCGATCAGGACAGGTCCCTCGTCGAACTGACAGACCAACGCTTCGCCATCCGCAGGGGGATGCGGAAGCGGGGCCGGCGTCCAGTGGGGTGGCTCTTCGGGACGATCCGCCGCGACCGCCGCATCCCGCACGATTAGTTTTCTAGCCGGCGGCCCCTCTCCTTCGCCCGTCTCGGGCAAAAAATCCCAGATCTTGCCGCAGCCTGGCTTCTCGGCCGGCAGAAGGTCGTACATGCCCATCAGGGTCCGGATGGCCGGATCTGTCACCACCTGTTCGAGGACGCCGTCCTTGAACAGCCGGACGAGCCGGTGCATCGCTTCGCGATGGACGGCGTCGATGCCTTCCAGCGCGTCGAAGACCTGCCCGCGAACGTCCGCATCCGCGATGTCCTCAAGCCCCTCGATCATGGCGCTCGCCTCCGCGACTACCGCATTCCATTCTTCATTGGTGCGGAAGCCGATCAGCGGTTGAGGCGCCTGACCGTCGGATGTGAAGGAAGCGGGCGGCGGCGCGCCTGCGGCGGCGGTCGTCATCCTCTCGATCCTGATGTGTTTAGGGGAACATAACGCAACCGGTGATGCGGCGTGACGCAAACGCCGGTCGCCGGACTCAGCTTACACGGTTCATCGCCGTCGCAGCAGCCGTCCTGGCATTCGCCGTGCCCCGGCTGCTGAAAATCGGTGAACGTCTCGACGAACATGCGGGCGGCCTTGCGTTTGCCCTCCTGCGTGAAGTCATAGCCGCGCTCGCCGCGCTGGAGATCGCCGGCTTCGACGAGTTCCTCGAAAGTTTCCGAGACCCGAGACGAGTCGGTCTGCAGGAACGGCATCACCGACTGCGGCGTGAACGTCGAACCGAGACCCTCGCCTTGGTACCAATAACATATCTGCAGGATCTCCTCACGCTCCCTCAGGCGTGCGAGCGCGCGTTCGCCGGCACTGGAACCAGTCGCGTCCTCGAAAAGGACCATCGCGGCGTTCTTTTTTTTTCCCTCGTTATTCATGGGGTGACTGCGATCCGATTGCGGATGAAAGGCTCGATCCTAGCGAATTCGTCGGCTGACTTCCGTTCGACGGAAACGCCCGATTGCGGTCCATGAAGCGCGAGCGCGAGCGTCGTTTCAGCCAGTTCCAGAATAACGCCATCGGGCGAAAAGCCAAGATGACCGGAGAGTTCGTCGTCGGTTGCCCAGGCCTGGCTGTCGGCGATGACCATGCGCCCGAACGTGTCCGCCGCCAGATCCACCTCGACGCTGTAGGCCTCGGGAGGCCAGACGTCGAAATGCGTGCCGATGATGAGGGTATTTTCGATATCGACGACTCCGGTCACCGCCTCGTACATGCGCTCCTGCATCACCTCGGCAGGCAGGCTGCCGCCCATCCACCGGAAAGAGCGGACCCTGCCCGGCAGCGAACTGACCGAGGCCGCGCCAACCAGAACGAGGCGCGACGGGCGGGCTGCGCCCTCGTCCTGGAAGCGCTGCACGATATGGATCGGCCCCCAGCTCATATTCTCGACCGCGACGTCGTCGCGGCCCGCGAGACCCGCCTCCAGCGCCGCCATCAGCTTCGGCCCGAGTGGATAGGCATCGACGACCGGCGTATAGCCGACAATTCCGATCAGTGTGGCTGGTGACTGCGTACCCGCTCCAAACAAGATGCCTCCATCGCCTCCAACCGTGTCGCGGTTCAGTGAACGCCGCACGCGCAGGTCGTCACCTCGCGCGTCACGACGCGGTCGCTGCCTTCCACCATCACATGCGTGGTACAGGGCATGCAGGGATCGAACGAGCGAAGCGCCCGAAGGATGTCGATGCCCTGGAAATTGTTCTCGTCGGAGAATTTGCTCTCGATGATCTGCGTGTTGAGCACCGACTGCTCGTAGGGACCAGGCTCGCCCCAGGGCGTACGCGGGCAGGCGTTGATCGTTGAAGGCGTGACGATCTGGTAGTTGGCCAGCAACCCGTCCTTGATCTCGCAATGGTGGGTGAGAAAACCGCGCCCTGCGCCCCAGAAGCCGACACCGATATGGTGCCCTTTGCTGGGGATCTCGAACGGGGTGGCGACCTTTTTCTCGCCGCGCTTCAGCAGATCCTGCGCGCGCACCCAGTTCTCCACCGTCACCATCAGGTTGAAGCCGACGGCATAGGCGCGGGCGCGATTACGCTCGAAAGCGTTCCAGACAGTTGGAATGCGCCATTCGATATCCATTTCCGGCTTGGACGCGCCTTTCGGAATGTGGAGCTTGAGGCTCGAGCCGGTGGATTCGAAGTAGTGGCTCGGCGGGATCTTCTGCGCGAGCGCGGAGACATAGAGTCGCGCATAGGCGCCGGCCTCGAAGACGCGCCGGTCCCAGGTCGGTGTCGTCGCCCAGGAATAGCGCTCTTTCCAGTTCTGCTTGCCCGGCCGGGGTATGGTGGTCTTGTTCCAGGGATGATGCGGGCTGAGCGGATTGCCGAGCGGGTCTGTCTTGAACGGATAGTCTTCCCATTTCTCGTAGTAGGAGTGCTCGACAAACTCCTCGAGCCCCACATTGATGTCGGTCAGGCGGGTGCTGAGCAGCTTGCCGTCGACCACGATGCCGGGCGTCGACCAGCGCTTCTCGCCCCAGGCGTTGCAGTTGGCGTAGGTCGCGTCGTAGTGGTCCTCGTGGTCCCACTGGCCGTTGTCGATCATCGTCGCAGGCAGCCGCCCGCAATCCATGTAACGCGGGTCGCATTCATAGAAAAAGTCGAAAACCTCGTCCCAGATGCCGATGCACTTCTTCGCATAGTCGAAGAACTGCTGAATCTTCATGTAGAACTCGTTCATCGTCGAAGTGGTCAGCGTCGTCGTCACGCCGCCTGGAACGATCGTCTCCGGATGCGGATATTTTCCGCCGAGATGGACATAGGCCTCGCGGGCGACGCGCGTCATCTGCAGCGCTTCGAGATAGAGTTTGCCGGTCAGCGGATTGAGGTCCGTCATGATCGCGCCGACTGTCGCATACCCATGCAGCGCCGAATGTTTGGTTGGGGCGGTGACGGCCTTCTCCCAGATTTCCGGATTGGTCTGCTTGACCAGCGATTCCGAATAGTCCGGACCGGAGAGGACGAAAAGATGGAGCGGGTTGTCGTACAGATATTCGCACGACAGGAGCATGTTGCGGATGACGATGCCGAGCGGCGGCGGCTTGATTCCGAGCGCCATCTCGATCGCCAGCGCCGAGCAGGTCGAATGGACCCCGCCGCAAACACCGCAGGCGCGCGACGAGATGAACGCGGCGTCGCGGGGATCGCGACCGCGCAGAATCACTTCGTAGCCGCGGAACAGCGTCGCAACCGAATTGGTGGTCAACACCTTGCCGGCCTTCAGATCGACGCTGGAATGAAAGGCGAGAGCGCCCGCCACCCGCGTCACCGGATCGAAATCGATATCGGCGAGCTGACCGTTCTTGCGGGCGATGTCGGCGAGTTTCTTTTCTCGCTCTTCAGGCGTTGTTACTTGATAGGAATATGGGTTCTTCACACCCTCCTTTAGGAAGGCATTGCCGTTTGCATCGAATTCAATCGGCAGATTCTCGAAGCACATCCACGTTTCCTTTCCTCCCGCTTTCGCGGTCGCTGCTCATCCGCGCCGGGCAATCTCGACGATCGCTGCGAGATTTCCGTTGGCGGCGAGCAAGGGCGGGGCTAGCGCCGAGAGGCCCTTGTTGATCGTTTCGATCTTGTCGTTGAGCGGCGCTGTGTCATTCCTGATCTGCGTCAGCCCGCCTGCGAGTTTGGCAAGATGTATCCTGCCCTTCCTGAGGGCCAAATAGATACCGATGAGATGATAGGCCACGACGAGCACCACGACCAGTGCAACCGCGAGCGAGACCAGAGAAAGCACGGCAACCATTGAACTCTCCCTACCCGGCGCGCCGGGCCAGCAAATTGGCCACGGCGCCGGTCTTCGCCTCGATCGCCTCGGCGACCGGCTTCATGGCCACCGCCAGTTCAATTGTCTTGTCAAGGGCGGGCACGGCCGCGGTATTGCCGGCCACCCCGACGCCCGCGGTCAGCATGTCCGCGAGGTAGGCTTCGATCTTGCGCGCCGCTTTCAGCGCCCGCCGCAGCAGCCCGACGGTCAAAGGCAAGATCACGACGAGAACGACGATGAGCAATACGGTCCAGATGATGAGGCCGGCGGTCGTGATGGTCATTGCCCGCTCCGCTCATCATGGCCGGGTTGCGCCTGCAGCGCCGCAAAAGCGCCGCCGAGCGTGGCGTCGACCGCCATGAGGCCTGCGGCGATCGAGCCGAGCCCTTCATTGATGCGAGGCGCCGCCGCCGGCAGATGCGAGGTCTCGCGCTCGATCGCACGCAAGCCGAGGCGAAGTCTGGCGAGATAGGATTCGCCGCGGCCGCCGATCGATTCGAGTACGGGATCGATGCGCATGAGGGCGAGCGCCACGACCAGGAAGAAGGCGAGAACGGCGATCGCCGTGAGGAGGATGAGGATCGTCGTGGTTTCCATGACTAACCTTTTCAGCGCCCTAGAAAGCAGGCGGGACATCCAGGACAGGTTTCCGCGTGCGACTTGATCGCCTCGGCGCTCACGGCGATCCCGCCGGCCCGTTTCAGGATCGCTTCCACGCCGTCGGCGATCTCATGCGCTTTTGCGATATGGATGGTGTTGTTGGCGACGCGCTGGCCGCGCTCCCAAATTTCCGCCACGCCGGCGTTGATATCCACGGCTGTCGTGGCGATCATTTCCAGCAGAAGCCAGACCACGGCCGACACGACGACGAGCAGGACGAGCGCCAATATCCAGCTTGCTGCCGGATCGTAGCCGCCCAGAAGATCAGTCACCATCGCGGTTCTCCCAACGCTGTGTTGCTCATCTCACGCCGCGCTCTTCTCTTTATTCGGGGCGCTCACGGCGCCCACGATCGCTGCGGCGTTGTCGTCGATCGCCTTGGCGCCGCCAAGAAGCGCCAAGGCCACGGCGTAAGTATCTCGCAGAGCCCAGACCCCGTGCGTGTTTTCATCGATCTCAAGGACAAGTTGCGAGGCCGCGCCGGCAAGGGCGCGGATGCGCCGCGCCTCAAGAAGAATACCGATCAGCAACAGCGCCACCACGAGGACGACGAGCAGGCCGGCGACGAAACCGATCAGCCAGAGCGACATGCTTTGTCTCCTCTCGTCATTCGGCGGCCTCGGGCAAAGGTTCTGTCCGGCCCGGAAGCGGCTCGGTTCCCTCCCAGGTCGGGCGTGTCCGAAGATATTTGTGGGACGGCGCCTGCAATTCCCGCTGGCGCGCCGACCCCGGCTTGAACTCCGTGCCCATCTCCTTCAGCCGCTCGTAGAAGGAACCGACCGCCCGCGCCGCGACTGTCGGCTTGCCGTCAACCTTTGCCCAGCCGCTCGGCACGTTTTGCGTTTTTCGCCAGCGATTCGTGCGGTTGCGGGAATCCTGGGTGAATTTGCGGAGATAGGAGATGAAGCTGCCGGTCGTCTTGCTGAAGCTGGTGGACAGCATCGATCCCGGCGGCGCGACGTAAAACGGAGCAAAGGCGTCGGGGAAGCCCGGCATGGTGCAGCCGATGCAGATGCCGCCCGTGTTCATGCAGCCACCGGCATGGCCGTTCGCGCCGCGCGAGACGATGTTGCATTGCACGATCGGACCCCAGCAGCCGAGCTCGACCAGACATCCCTCCTGGCCGTATTCCTTGTCGAACTTGCCTTCCTCGTAGGAGCCGCCACGCACGCAACGCCGGTGAACGGTTTCCTTGAACTGCCATGCCGGTCGGCCGAGCTCATCGAATTCCGGCAGTGGCCCCACGCCAGCAAGAAACATCAGCACTGCGGCGATGGTCTCGGTCATGTTGTCGCCGACAGGCGCGCAACCGGGAATATTGATCGGCGGCAGGCCGAGCGTGCTGAGATAGTCCTTGCCGAGCCAATCCATCACCGACATCGAACCTGTCACGTTCCCGGCGGCCGCCGGTATCCCGCCCCAGGTGGCGCACGTGCCGACAGCAATCACGGCGGCCGCGCCGGGCGCGAGATCGCGCAG
>JBGTLX010000593.1:0-5580 GCA_041743855.1 Rhizobiaceae bacterium
GGCGGGGGGTGGAAGCGCGTCACCCTCCCCCTTGTGGGGAGGGTCGGAGAGCAAACAAAGCGAAGCGAAGTTTGCGAGCCGGGGTGGGGGTAGCAAAGACACTCGGACCCCCACCCCGCCCGCAAGGGCGGGCGACCCTCCCCACAAGGGCGAGGGTAAGAACGCCAACGACGACCTGCTTGCAATCGTCCGCCGGGTCGAGGCGCTGGGAAAATTCCTCGCCACCGACGATGGAAAAAATCTGCTGGCCGGGACCAAGCGCGCGGCCAACATTCTGGCGGCCGAGGAGAAAAAGAAAACGCTGGTCGCAGATCGCGTTGACCAGGCGCTGTTTCGCGAAGACGCGGAAAAAACCCTGTTCGAGGCGGTGAATCAGGCCGAGAGCCACGCCGCCCAAGCGATTCAGAATGAAGACTTTTCCGCCGCTCTTGCTGCGCTTAGCGTGCTGCGTGAACCGGTTGATTCATTCTTTGAACGCGTTCTCGTGAACGATGAGGACGCGAACGTGCGGGCCAACCGGCTGGCGCTGCTGTCGCGTATCCGCGCCGCGACGGATCAGGTCGCGGATTTCGCGAAAATCGCCGGCTGAAGGCGCGTCAGGCAACGGGACTTATTGCAGTACCGGACCGTCGGGAACTTCCTCGGCTTGGACCGGAGGCTCGGACGATGACGCCTCCTCGCGCGGCGGCGCTAGCCTGATCGTCGGACCGGACGGCTCGGCGGGTTCCGAATCGGGCGCCGGCTTTTCTTGCTGCGGGGCCTGCGGCGCCGTATCGGCTCGCGCAAAGGCATCGCCGGCAAGCCCGCCGCGAATGACCATCGGCAACTGCGCCGGTTTGCGTGGCGTTGCTTTCTCGACGGCGGGAATCGCTGCGACCTTTTCGTGATCGACGCTCGGAGCCGGTTCACCGAAAGCGACGATCGACGGTCTTTTCGGGCTCTCGGAACCGGCAATGATGACGACGGACGCCGTTACTGTCCGCGCGGGCGAGCCGAGCAAGATCATCGACGGCCCCGTGCCCTCTGCCGCCGATCCCAACATGATAATGGACGACGCCTGCGCGCCGGCCGTCATGGCGGCCAGAATGATGGACGTGGTAACGATACGCATGGACTTCAACCTGCTCGTTTCAGCTTTGCCGAATCCTTATCAGTCCGCGGTTAACGGCGCTCTGTCGAAATGCCTAGCATGTTAGCGATTAATGAATTCGCGACGCCGCGGCGCCTGGCGGCCGGCGCGCCGCGATCACCCGTTGTCGGGTGTGATTGGAACCGGGCTCTATGCCCTTGTTTGAGAATGATGTTTTCCAAAAACGGTTTCCACATTTCGGGATCATGCTATAGCACCCGATCTGTTTATGGGAGCCGGCGTCGGTGGCGGAAATTCTCAAACCCGGTGATGCGATGGAGCGGGCGCTCGGCCTGATCGCGGCCGGCGAGGTCGTGGCGATCCCGACCGAGACCGTTTACGGGCTGGCCGGCGACGCCACCAATGGGGTGGCGGTCGCGAAAATCTTCGAGGCCAAGGGGCGGCCGCGCTTCAATCCGCTGATCGCGCATGTCGCGGATTTGGCGATGGCGGAGCGGATCGGCGTCTTCGACAAGCTGTCGCAAAAACTGGCGGAAGCCTTCTGGCCGGGTCCGTTGACGCTGGTGCTGCCGTTGCGCCACGGGTCGGGCATTCACCCGCTGGTCACGGCCGGGCTGGAAAGCATTGCTTTGCGCATGCCGCGGGGTTTTGGCGCGGAATTGATCGCGCGGCTCGGCCGCCCGCTTGCGGCGCCCAGCGCCAATTCGTCGGGCACGGTCAGCGCGACATCGGCTGCAGCGGTAGCAGTCGATCTGGGGGACCGGATAAAACTCATCGTCGATGGCGGCGACACGCCGGTCGGGCTGGAATCGACGATCGTGAAGGTGGAAGGTGGCGCATTGCGGCTGCTGCGGCCCGGCGGCGTCGCCGCCGAAGAGATCGAGGCGGCGGCCAGATCGAAGCTGCTGCGGGGGGCGGGCAATGGCATTGAGGCGCCAGGCATGATGGCGTCGCATTATGCGCCAAGGGCGCTGCTCCGGCTGAACGTCAAAGCCGCGGGAGAGGGCGAGGCTCTGCTGGCGTTCGGGCCGCGCCGCGCCGGCGAAATCTTGGGGTCCGCAGTGCTCAATCTGTCGCCGACCGGCGATCTGCGCGAGGCGGCGGCCAATCTGTTTTCCTATCTGCGGGCGCTCGACGGGGCCGCGCCGGACAGGATCGCCGTCGAACCGATACCCCATCACGGCTTGGGGGAGGCGATCAACGACAGGCTTTTTCGCGCCGCCGCTCCGCGAAGCACGCCGCCAAGGGATGCAGCATGAGCGCCGACAGGAAGACACCGGATGCGGCGCTTCTCGACCGATTCGCGGCGATTGTCGGCGCAGGCCATGCCTTGCGCGCCGAAGCCGACATCTCGCCATATGTGCGCGAGCCACGCGGGCTCTATCCGGGAAAATCGCCGCTGGTGCTGAGGCCGGGAAACGTCGACGAGGTCAGCCGGATCATGAAGCTCGCGAGCGAGACCGGCACGCCGGTCGTGCCGCAGGGCGGCAACACCGGACTGGTCGGCGGGCAGGTTCCGCAGCAGTCCGGCAACCAGATCGTGCTGTCGCTTGGCCGGCTGAACCGAATTCGCGAGATCGACCCTTTGTCCAACACGATCACCGCCGAGGCCGGCGTCGTTCTGCAGACGCTGCGGGACGCTGCGGCGGATGCCGACCGGCTGTTTCCACTGTCGCTGGCCTCGCAGGGCTCCTGCCAGATCGGCGGCAATCTCTCATCCAATGCCGGCGGGACGGCGGTTCTGGCCTATGGCTCCATGCGCGAACTCTGCCTCGGCGTCGAAGTCGTGTTGCCGACGGGCGAAATTCTGGACGATCTGCGCAAGCTGAAGAAAGACAACACCGGCTTCGATTTGAAGAATTTGTTCGTCGGCGCGGAAGGAACGCTCGGAATCATCACCGCCGCCGTGCTGAAACTGTTCCCCGCTCCCAAGGGCCGCGAAGTTGCGTGGGCGGGCGTGTCGTCGCCAAACGATGCGCTTGCGCTGTTTTCGCTTGCCGTAGACCGGGCCGGCGCTGCGCTGACCGCTTTCGAACTGATCGGTGCTGCGCCGCTCGACTTTGTGATGCGCCATGCCGCCGGATCGCAGCGGCCGCTGGAAGGCGAGTGGCCCTGGCATGTACTTGTGGAAATCTCGTCCGGCCGCTCGCAGGACGATGCGAAAAGCCTGATCGAGACGATCCTGTCGGATGGGCTCGAGGCGGGGCTGGCGGGCGATGCGGCGATCTCGACCAGCCTTGCTCAAGGAAACGCGTTCTGGAAACTGCGCGAGAATATCTCCGACGCGCAGAAGCCCGAGGGCGCGTCGATCAAGCACGATATTTCAGTGCCGATCGCCGCCGTTCCGCACTTCATCGAACGCGCCGCAGCCGCGGTCGAGGCGGTCAGCCCGGGTGCGAGAATCGTCTGCTTCGGCCATATGGGCGACGGCAATCTGCACTACAACATCTCGCAGCCTGTCGGCGCGGACCCGAAAGCCTACCTGGCGCTCTACCGCCCGATGAACAAGGCTGTCCACGACATAGTTCGCGATCTGAACGGCTCGATCTCGGCCGAGCATGGCATCGGCCAGCTCAAGCGCGACGAGTTGCTGGCCACGGCCCCGCCGGTCGCCGTCGATCTGATGCGCCGCGTCAAATCCGCCTTCGATCCTGCCGGCATCATGAATCCCGGCAAGGTTTTGTAAGGAGAGCTTTCGCAAACCTTGGGGCAGGTCGCATTCCGATAACCAATCCCCCAGATTAGCAAAATTTAACCGACTTTCTTAAGCGCGGCGGTAAGGTCCGGGCGCTATTCTCCAACCCATAACGAGACCGGGCAAACCGGTTCGCGGGGACCGGAAGACCGGCTCTCGGGAGAGACAGGAAGGCCCGACAATGCACACCGGACTGATGCCAGTCTGGGCCGGACGCAACATGCGTCTCGACCCGTTTCGCCTGCCGCAAATGGTGTCCTATGCGACCCGCGACGATTTCGGCGATGTGACCTTTATCATCGAGCAGCGCGGCGCGACCGTGCGACGCATCCTCCAGAAATCCGGCCTGCCGGCAATCGTGGTGCTGCCGGCGAACGCGTTTCGTGGCGTTGCGGCGCGCGCCATCGAAGACGACGAACGCAACGTCACGGTAACGCTGGAACTGCTGCACAACGACCCGATGTTGTGCGTACCGCTGCTGGTGGCCGACAATCTCGAGGACGTCGCGGCCGACTGGCGCGCCTGGGCCGACGCCTACCGCGTGCCGATGCTGCTGATCGAGGCCGATGGCATCGCCCGGACGCTGGAGGAATCGCTGGGGGCGGCGATCAAGGCGTTGCCGGTTCAGGATCGCCGCAAAGGCCGCTCCACGACCCCGCGCCGCCCCCGCTTCCTGGCGCGCCGCAAGGCCGGCGATCTGGGCTTGCGGCTGGTGATCGATGGGGAAGAGCTGATCTCCCGCGAAAAGACCTTTTGATAATTCTACTCCGGCGGCCATCTGACGCGGCATTCTGCGCTTCCGATGCTCACGTACGATCTCTTTCCTGAGCGTGATCTTTTCCGAAAACCGGCTTCCACTTTTCGGGATCATGCCCGGGTACGCTCCGCTTCGGTTCTCGAAATCCACGCCATATGACTCGCCAGAGCGAATTCTGAAAAGGTCCCTGCCGTTTATATCAGCGGCTTCAGCGCCACCCAGACGCCGCCGCCGATCAGACCCAAAAAGATCAGCCAGCCGATCATCGCGTTGGACTTGAACAGTAGCAGGCATTGATCCGGGTCGTCGATGTCGAGCGTCCAGATTTGGCGCGTCATATGCGCGGCCGCGGCCAGCAGCCCGGCCAGAGCGGGCACGGGCGCTTCGGCAGCCGCGAACGCCACCGCCATGAAAATCAGCGCGCCGCCATAAAGCCCGGCCAGCCATGATGTCGTTTGCTCGCCGAACAGGCGCGCCGTCGAGCGCACTCCGACCAGCGCATCGTCTTCCTTGTCCTGATGCGCGTAGATCGTGTCGTAGCCGATCACCCAGAGGATCGTGCCGAGATAAAGCATCACGGCCGGACCGCTGATATCGGAAAACGCGGCGGCCCAGCCCATCAGCGCGCCCCACGAGAAGGCGAGGCCAAGCACCAGTTGCGGCCAGTTTGTGATCCGCTTCATGAACGGGTAAACGGCGACGATGGCCAGCGAGCAGATGCCGAGCAGAATCGTAAACCCGTTGAACTGGACGAGCACCGCGAGCCCGGTCAGCGACTGCACGACGAGAAACATCCACGCCTGGCGGCGCGTCACCTTGCCCGACGGCAGCGGCCGCGACCGCGTGCGCTCGACCTTGTCGTCGATGTCCTGGTCGACGATGTCGTTGTAGGTGCAGCCTGCTCCGCGCATGGCGACCGCACCGACCAAGAACAGCGCCAGATGCCAAAGGGAGGGCAGCAGCGTCGACAGCGCGTCGCCGGGGCGCGCATGGGCGCTTGCGGCAAGGGCCGCCGACCACCAGCATGGCCACATCAGG
>JBGTLX010000594.1:0-5028 GCA_041743855.1 Rhizobiaceae bacterium
GGAGGAGGCGCTCGGCGGCATCCGGTGGTCCACGGGGTGCTTGACCTGACCGCCGCCGATCACCTGTAGGACGTTCTTTGAAGCGCTGAGTGAATGACGATCGACTTAACTAACGCGTCCACTGATTCGGATCAGGCCCACCGAGCGCGATACGCTTGAATGCTTTCTCTGGTGGACCGATCATCGTCACCGTCACGAGCTTAGCTGAGATCCATTTACGCAACGTCGTCTCGCTGACGTCGAGCGCGCGGCCAGCGGCAGCTATTGTGTAATAGCGCCGCTGGTTGAGTCGGTAGACCTGCTCCATCACGCCTTCGGATCGTGTGGCGTCGTCGCGATGGCTGCCAGGTCATGCTCAGCGCATTCTCTGCCGTGCCTTTTGCACCCATCGCTGCGGCCGTGTCACCCACTTGGCATACTGCAATTCCTGAAACGTCGCCGTCTGTGTATACCGATTCACAAATAACGTATCGCCCCACGCCGATCGCCACATCTTCAACGTGAAAAAGCCCAACCCCTCGAGCCGCGCCACGACCCGCTTGATCGTGGGGACAGGGGTCAACCCAATGAAATCATGGAATTCCACCGTGATCTGTGGCAGCGTTTGCAAGAAGGCATTGGAACAGGCATCCAACGCCGCGATCTCGGCGCCCTCGATGTCGAATTTCACCAGATCGACCCCCTCGATGCGCCGCGTGCGCATAAACTCTTGCAAGGTCACCCCGTCCACCGCCACAGCACCGACCCCGCCGCGGTCCAAGATGGTGGACGCTTCTAGGTTCGTGGACAGATGCAGCGTCAGGGGGCCATTGTCGCCGACAATCGCGAGGTGATGCACCGTCAACCCGGGTTGGGGCGGAATCGTCGCGGCCAGGGCCGGATTGGCCTCCACCGCATGGACCTGGCACCCGAACGCCGTGTAGATGTCCCGCGCGAACTCGCCCTTGTGCGCGCCTAAATCGACCACCACCGACTCGGGCCGCACGATCGCCCCGATGAAGGTATGGCCGTGTACTTCAGATAGCGTCCTCATGACTCCCTCGTGGGTTTATCCTACTCATTTATGTAAACATCGCCCGTCTTCGAAATGGTTCCCCTTAAAGCGGAGCTGGCAATAGGGACAGCGCCAGAGAGCAATAGGGACAGCGCCAGAGAAACGTCGCCCGCAGCGTCTCCACCAGCAGGGGCACGCCGACCGTCACCAGCACACCACCACGACCCCGATAAAGAACAACGTGATACGCCCTCCTATCTCCCTTTCTCGGATCAACGACACCAGCACGAGAGCGATCAGCCATCTAGATCGAGTCCTGAGAAGAGCTTATACGCGTCACGACCACCCGAGTATTATTCGGGAATCTGACCCACGCGACGACGCGGGTGGCCCATTTGGATCAGCGCTCTGGCTCGACACTTCCGGCCCGTCTCTTTTTCAGCATAGTCGCGTAGGAATTTCTCCCACCGCGCAAACGTCAGGCCCTTCGGCGCTGGATTTGGCATCCAGTGATTCACGCTGGCGTCCAACCATCGATGAAACCCAAACGTCATGCCATTAGCGCCGGTGCAAGCCCAAGGCGCGATCTCCAGAACAGACGCGTCCTTCGACACATACTTCCAAATCTCTTCATCGGTAATTTGCGGCGTTAATAGATTCGCCTTCTGGCCTGCCGCGCAAACGGCAACCAACACAGTCATCACAAGGGCCAACGCTATTTTTTCATTAATTTTCCTCACTCTCAAACTCGGCACGGAGGTTGTCGCGTTGGTCAGATTCGCTGGCGCGGAGCTGAGGATGGAGCGTAGCGCGACCGATCTCTTCCTTTATCTTTTCTTCGTACGCCTCTAAGCACGTCGGACACGCGGTGGGCTGGTCGGAATGAATTAAGCACCGCTCCTGCTGGACGCCTGATCCGAGGAGGGTGCTAAGACCACAGGAACAGGAATTGTTTCCGCAGTAGCGTACGCCGCAATCGCAGTCGTCATGTCGAACTTGATCTGCGACAGATCCGTGATGGCCACGCCGTTCTCGTCGACGAGCTGACCCGTCCGAATCAACTCGGCGATCCAGGGCTGCATGTTCTTCGGGACCGTCGTCCCGAACTTGATCGAATCGCCGACGACCTTCCCGATCTCATCCTTGAGCCCGACGAGGATGCCGCCCACATCCCCGCCCGCCTTCTCAAGCAGCGTGAAGGCGTTGACGATCTTCGCCGCTTCCGCGTCGATGCCTTGCTGGCGGAACTTGGGACCGAGGCCGTCGACGCTGATGCCGAACTCCTCTGCTTTGGCTTTCACCGATTCGAACGTGACGCCGATGAATTCGCCGGCACTGTTGAATTCGTAGCCGAGATCACGGCCCTTCTGAATGAGGCGGTCGAGTTCGCCCTCAAGGGCGGTGCGCTTCGCTTCGAGTTCGGCCCATCGCTTGTTGATTCCTCAACCAGCGCACGGAAAGCCGACAGGCCCGCTTCGCCCTGATGCTTCGTGCGCCTGGCGGGCCGGACCTCGCCGACAACATCGTGATCAGCACCACGCGTGTCAAGGGCCTGCCCAGCAGCGAGACGGCGGCCGTCGCCGTCGGTCCGGCCAAAAGGTCCTTTTACGGGTTCTACCAGGAGTTCGGGACGGCGTTTCATGGCGCCCAGCCCTTTATGCGACCAGCGTTCGACGTCGGCGTGACGAAGGCCATCGCGGACATTGGTCGGGCGATGTGCACGGCGCTGGCGTCTCGCCGCATCTCGCAGTCGGTCACGGTTGAAAAAGGTGCGATATCAGTTTGAGACTCAATGTGAAGTGGTCAGGCCACGTCATTCGTTCGACGCCCCACCGGGACGGTGGTTCGATTACTAAATCAGCGCGCAATTGCGGCGAAGTTGAGCATACGCGGATGGTTGAGCTATCGAATTCAAGATTTCCGCCTCACCAGGGCCGCTGCGGGTGAAGAGGTCGAAGTTTCGTCTGGTCTGGCCACGCATCCTCAGATTTGCCGGGCTCGTACCAGCGACCATTATGTCTTTGCGCAGGTTTTCGTCGACCTCGCTTATGGCTCCGTTCCCAAGGGGCAGCAGCCGGACCTGATAATCGACTGCGGAGCCAACGTGGGCTATTCGGCTGCGTATTTTCTGTCACGCTCGAGCAATGCCGCGTGATCGCGCTGCAGCCGGACCGAACGAACTATCGCTGTCTCGAACGGAATCTCGCTGCCTACGGTGAACGCGCAACGTGTATCGACGGCGCCCTGTGGTCTCATTCCACCACGCTGCAAATGGTCGAGAAGGATTATCGCGAAGGCGCGCACTGGTCGCGGCAGGTGGAAGAAGGCTCTGCCGAAAGTGGCGCGCCAGTCCCTGGTTTCGATATTCCCGCCCTGATGAATTTGGCCGCGGCGGAGCAGATATCCATTCTCAAAATCGACATCGAGGGCGCTGAGGCAGTTGTATTCAACCATCCGAACTTGGAATGGCTCGACCGCGTCGACACGATTATTATCGAGTTGTACGACGATACGCAATTCGTCAGCTCGATTCGTTGACCACCTTATCAAAAATGATGCTTACATGATCGGGTATTTCGCGAGCCACGGCCTACGGATGCTGCGGTTGTCGTTTCGCGCCGCGTGCTGGATGTTGGAAACTGGAGAGAACTCCGCTAGCCGATTCCGCGTCGAATACGGCTTACCGATCAGCGAAGAAATCTGTCGTGAATTCGGAATTAGCGACGCACCCGCGAACAATCGACCAACCTCGATCGCAAACCGCCTCCGTGAGAATCTTGGCGCAGCAGTATCCAGTGCTGGGGCGCTACGAGACCGATTGGGGAGCGGATTTCCCTTGCCGCCACGCCACTGAGGGCCGCCGACGGCGCTAAGGATGTCGGTCTATTGACGATCGAGTCGCACCGCCCGTTAAGTGAATTGTCCCCGCAGAATCTGGTCGGGCTGAATTGGTCGAAAACAGTCGGGCTGCGATCGAAATCCCCGGATGTACCAGGTTCTGATCAGCCGTTCGGAGCTCGCCGGGATATAACGCAGCGCTGAGCGGGCGGCCGCAAGCGCCAACCCGGTACGCGAGTGGTAGGCCAGCGCCGATTGTCCCGCGCGCCATGCGGACGCGTAGTCACTCTGGGCGGGGGGCTCCGCGAAGAGCGGTACGATTTTCTCTCGGCGCGCGATCGTGCAAACGTAGGTAGGGAGCCGATTCGTCAGTTGGACGCGCTTTCCGACAAGGCTGGGACTCGCGACAACGTAACTCTTTCCGCCTCGGACGTCTTCTTGCAAAAGCATCACGACGACCCGGAAGCCATTCGAACTCGAGAACACCTGGAAAAGGAGCTCAGGGCTGAACTGATAAAACCCATGTCCCATGAAGTTGTTTGCGGGCGCTACCTGAATGAAGCTGCCGCCGGCACTGAGCATGCTCATGCAGTTCTGGATCGCCCGCGGCACATCGAAGATGTGCTCAAGCGTACCCCCATCGAAAATCATCGAAAAACGTTCGTGCAGTGACGCGTCGATTGGGCGATTGAGATCGTGCACGATTGACGCGCCCTCGAAAGCGGAGGCATCCATCGAATCGATAGTCTGCGCTCCGAGCAAACGAAAAAAAGCCTCCGCCCAACCTCCCGATTGCTCGAGCAGCTCGCTGCCCGTCACGCTCAAGCCCTGTACCGCCAGCATTTGAGTGAGTTCATCGGGTTCCGGATCAAAAAACTGCCGGCCGATCATGAGCGCTTTCCTGTAATCGGTTCCAGCGGCTTTCGCTCCAAACAGAAGCCGGGCGACTTTCGCGTCAATTCCCATTGGCGTCTGAAAATTGTACCGCATCCTCGCGAACAACCGGCGGCGTCAACACCGTTTCACCGACACTGCGCAGATTTACGCGCGATGACAGCCGGCGACTTTGCTAGAGTTGACTATGTGTGTGGCATTTGCGGTGTCGTCAGCCTCGATGGTGATCTGTCTCCTCCTATCGGCGACTCGATCAATTCGATGACGGACCGGCTGGTTCATCGCGGCCCAGACGGCGGCGC
>JBGTLX010000595.1:0-3077 GCA_041743855.1 Rhizobiaceae bacterium
GCGGCCCGCGCGCCGTCCGCGGACGGCGACGAGGCCCGCGAGGAGCGGGTCAAGATGACGCGCCTTCGCCAGACCATCGCGCGCCGCCTGAAAGAGGCGCAGGCGACTGCCGCCATGCTGACCACCTTCAACGAGGTGGACATGACCGAAGTGATGTCGCTGCGCACGAAGTACAAGGATGTGTTCGAGAAGAAGCACGGGGTAAAACTTGGCTTCATGGGCTTCGTCACCAAGGCGGTCACGCATGCGCTGAAGGAAATCCCGTCGGTCAATGCCGAGATCGACGCGACCGACATCATCTTCAAGAACTACGCCCATATCGGCGTGGCGGTCGGCACCGAAAAGGGCCTCGTCGTGCCGGTGGTGCGCGAGGCGGACCAGATGAGCATCGCCGAGATCGAGAGGGAGATCGGCAGGCTTGGGATGGCGGCGCGCGACGGCAAACTCTCGGTCGCCGACATGCAGGGCGGCACCTTCACCATCTCCAATGGCGGCGTTTATGGCTCGCTGATGTCGACGCCGATCCTCAACGCGCCGCAATCGGGCATTCTGGGCATGCACAAGATTCAGGAGCGGCCGGTCGTGGTCGGCGGACAGATCGTCATCCGGCCGATGATGTATCTGGCTCTTTCTTACGATCACCGCATCGTCGACGGCAAGGAAGCCGTCACCTTCCTCGTCCGGGTCAAGGAAAGCCTCGAGGATCCTGAACGTCTGGTTCTGGATTTGTAGAAAGTCCTGCCAACGGATACTATCGGGCGGCAAGATCCAATAAGGGGGAACTGTCATGGAAGCCGCAGCCGCATCGACCGAAATCTTTATTCTTGGCTGGAGCGTCTTGCTCCTGATCGTGCATATCGTCGTGCAGACATTGTCCTTGGTGAAGGACGGCGGCCTCGGTTACGCGATGAGCAATCGCGACGGCGAAGTCGCGATGTCGCTCATCACCGATCGTCTGACGCGGGGTTTGCGCAACTTCGTCGAGACCTATGGCGCGTTTGTCGCGCTGGCGCTCGCTTTGGCTGTGACGGGCAAGACCGGCGGCCTCGGCGCCACCGGCGCGCTGATCTGGTTCTGGGCGCGCGTTTTCTATGTGCCGATCTTTACCGCCGGCATCCCTGTGGCCCGCACCGGCATCTGGACGGTGTCGATCATCGGGCTGGTGATGATGCTGATCCAACTGATGACGTGATAAAGCCCGGAGCAATCATCCTTTGCATGCCCTGAAGGCGATGTCACCGGCGCTGAAATTGACGCCTGCACAGTCTGGCAGGGCGTCATCTATACGTCGGACGCTGCCGGCGACATCAAGCTTTTGCCGGCCGAAGGCGCGGACGCGCCGCAAAAATTGATATTCGCCGATCTGGCTTATTCGCTGCGCATGTCGTCGGCCCATGGCGTTAACGGGTTTTCCAAAATGCCGTTCGACGTTTTCGCATTGAAGGGCTGCCAGGAATGAATGGCTGGCGGGTGGCAATCGGTCGTGGAAAGCCATAGTTTCCAGGCCGCAACAATCGGCATATCGATAACAGGGATGCAGTGAATGGCTTATGATGTCGTCGTGATAGGCAGCGGCCCGGGAGGCTATGTCTGCGCCATCAAGGCCGCCCAGCTCGGCCTGAAGACAGCGATCGTCGAGAAATGGGTGACGCATGGCGGCACCTGCGTCAACATCGGCTGCATTCCGTCCAAGGCGCTGCTGCATGCCTCCGAGATGTTTGCCGAGGCCGGTCATTCCTTCGACGCGCTTGGCATCGAGGTCGGTACGCCAAAGCTCAATCTCACGAAGATGCTGGCGCACAAGGACACAACGGTGGAGCAGAACGTCAAGGGTCTGGATTTCCTGATCAAGAAGAACAAGATCGACGTCTTCCGCGGCGTTGGCAAGATCGTGGGCGCAGGTAAGGTGTCGGTCGCCGGCGAAGGCGGCAAGGCGGAAGATGTTGAGACGAAGAACATCGTCATCGCCACCGGCTCCGATGTCGCCGGCATTCCAGGCGTCGCGGTCGAGATCGACGAGAAGGTGATCGTGTCGTCGACCGGCGCGCTGGCGTTCGACAAGGTGCCTGGACATCTCGTGGTCGTCGGCGGCGGCGTCATCGGGCTCGAACTTGGTTCGGTCTGGGCGCGCCTGGGAGCCAAGGTCACCGTCGTCGAATTCCTGGACACGATCCTCGGCGGCATGGATGGCGAGGTGGCAAAACAGTTCCAGCGCATGCTGGCCAAGCAAGGTTTCGACATAAAACTCGGCGCGAAGGTCACAGGGGTCGCGAAGGCAAAGAAGGGCGCAACGGTCACCTTCGAACCGGTGAAGGGCGGCGCGGCGCAAACCATCGAGGCAGATGCGGTGTTGATCGCAACCGGCAGAAAACCCTACACGGAAGGGCTGGGCCTTGCCGAAGCGGGCGTCGACCTTGACGGCCAGGGCAGGGTTAAGACGGACGGCCACTTCAAGACCAATGTGGCCGGAATCTATGCCATCGGCGATGTGATCGCCGGTCCGATGCTGGCGCACAAGGCCGAGGATGAAGGCGTCGCGGTGGCGGAAATCATTGCGGGCCAGGCAGGCCATGTGAATTATGATGTCATCCCCAGCGTCGTCTATACCAGCCCGGAGATTGCCTCGATCGGCAAGACGGAGGAAGAGCTGAAAAAGGCCGAGGTCGACTACAAGACCGGAAAATTCCCCTTCTCGGCAAACGGCAGGGCGCGCGCCACGCTCCACACCGACGGGTTCGCAAAAATACTCGCCGACGCGAGAACCGACCGGGTGCTCGGCGTCCACATCGTCGGCTTCGGCGCTGGCGACCTGATCCACGAAGCGGCGGTGCTGATGGAGTTCGGCGGCTCGTCGGAGGATATGGCGCGGACCTGTCACGCCCATCCGACCCTATCGGAAGCGGTGAAGGAGGCGGCGCTGGCCACTTTCTTCAAGCCGATCCACCTCTGACGGGACTGCCATCCAAGCGCGAAGCAGCACGCAAAAAAATGGCCCGCATAAGCGGGCCATTTTCGGATTCGGGTGACGTTCCTAGTTGGCCGGAGCCGGAGCCGTCGCGTCTGGCGCGGGAGCCGCC
>JBGTLX010000596.1:0-3232 GCA_041743855.1 Rhizobiaceae bacterium
TGGTCGGTGACCAGCATGATCGAGCCGGGCGGCATATCCGGATCGAGCGAACCGGCGGCGTTGGTGAGGATCAGTCTTTCGACGCCGATGCCGGCCAGCGTCTCCAGCACGGGCCGCATGGCGGCGGCGTTGCCATGCTCGTAATAATGCGCGCGGCCGGCAAGCATCAGCACCGGCTGGCCGGCGAAATTACCGGCGACGATTTCTCCTGCATGGCCGGTGACGCCGCTCGTCGGAAAACCGGGCAAATCGGTATAGGAAATCCGCACCGCATTTTCGACCTCGTCGACCAGCCCGCCAAGACCGGAACCGAGGACGATGGCGACCGAGGGAACGCGGCCACCAAGCCGTTCAACAAGCAAGTCGACCGCGTCGTTCATTTGAGGATGTCGCCGGCAAAACCGTAGGGCAGCATCTGGCCCATGGTCACGGTCTCGACGACGCCGCTGTCGTCGCACAAATGGAGTCTCGTGTCGGGCGTCGTGAACTCGGCCAGCCGCTGCCGGCAGCCGCCGCAGGGGGTGACGCGCGCCATACGCTCGGCGATGACGGCGATTTCAGAAATCTTGCCGCCGCCGCCCATGATGTAGTGGCCAAGCGCCGTCGTCTCCGCGCACCAGCCTTCCGGGTACGACGCGACCTCGATGTTGGCGCCGGTGAAGATTTTTCCATCGTCGGTGCGGATGGCCGCGCCAACAGGGAATTTCGAGTAGGGCGCGTAGGCTTTTGCCATGGCCGATTTGGCGGCGAGGAAGAGGTCATGGGACATAATGCACCCCCTCTCCGCCTCGCTTCGCTCGGCACCTCTCCCCCGTTCCGGGGGAGCGGATGGGAGCCAAGCTGGACGCCCATCCTCTCCCCGCACGAAGTGGGGGAGAGGTGTCCGAGCAGCGGACGGAGAGGGGGCAACCCCATCTCGCGATATGGAACCGTCGATTTTGCATGGTCCCTACCGCTCCTTCACATAGGGCACGCCGCCGGCGCGCGGCGGGATGGCCTTGCCGATGAAGCCGGCGAGCAGCACCACGGTCAGAATATAGGGCAGCGCCTGCATGAGTTGGACCGGAACCCGGCCGATCAGCGGCAGCGGCGTTCCCTGCAGCCTGATCGACAGCGCGTCGAGAAAGCCGAACAGCAGGCAGGCGAACATCACCGGCACCGGCTTCCATTTGGCGAAAATCAGGGCGGCGAGCGCAATAAAACCCTTGCCGGCGGTCATGTCCTTGACGAAGCCGGCGTTCTGGGCAATCGCCAGATAGGCTCCGGCAAGTCCGGTGAGGATGCCGGTACAGATGACAGCGCGGTAGCGCAGCCAGGCGACTGAAATGCCGGCAGTATCCACCGCCGCCGGGTTTTCGCCGACGGCGCGCAGCCGCAGACCGAAACGCGTGCGAAACAGCACCCACCAGGTGAATGGCACGAGCAGGAATGCGACATAGACGAGCAGCGAATGACCGGAGATCAGTTCCGAATAGATCAGGCCGAGGACCGGTACATCCCTGACCGCTTCGGCGCCGGGCAGAACGATCGCCGAAAAACGCCCGTCGGCAGAAAGCGACGGCGTGCGCCCGCCCTGCTGAAACCAAGCCTGGCCAAGGATGATGGTTGAACCGGCGGCGATGAAGTTGATGGCGACGCCCGACACGATCTGGTTGCCGCGATGGGTGATAGAGGCGAAGCCATGGACGAGGGCGAAGCCGACCGAAACGAGAACGGCCGCGCCAAGCCCGACCCACGCCGAACCCGACACCGCGGCGGCGGATGCGCCGGCAAAGGCGCCGGCCAGCATCTTGCCTTCCAGCCCGATGTCGAAGACGCCGGCGCGCTCGGAATAAAGCCCGGCAAGGGCCGCAAGCAGCAGCGGGATCGACAGGCGGATGGTCGAGTCCAGCACATTGATGGCGACGTTGAAGAAATCCATCTCAGGCGCCCTCGCCCCTGGCCGCGACGACGCCCACCGAGCGCGGCGAGAGCGTGACGAACAGGCTCTGGATGGTCGGGCGGAACATGTGTTCGAGCGCGCCGGCAAACAGGATGACCAGCCCCTGGATGATAACGATCATGTCGCGCGAGATGGCCGGCATCTCGAACGCGAGCTCCGCGCCGCCCTGGTAGAGGACGCCGAACAGGATCGCGGCGGGCACGATGCCGGCCGGATGCGAACGGCCCATCAGCGCCACCGCGATGCCGACGAAACCGGCGCCGCCGACGAAATCGAGCGAGACATTGTGCTGGTCGCCCATGATCGGGTTGAGCGCCATCATGCCGGCGAGCGCGCCCGAGATCATCATGGCGATGATGATCATGCGGGTTTCGGAGATGCCGGCGTAGCGGGCGGCTTTGGGGCTGAAACCCATGGTGCGCATCTCGTAGCCGAGTTTGGTGCGCCAGATCAGGATCCAGACCAGGACGGCCATGACCAGGGCCAGCAGGAAGGAGATGTTGAGCGGCGCGGAGCGCAAGGAAAAACCCATCGCCTCCAGCAGCCAGGTGAGTTTCGGCAATTGCGCGCCCTCGGCGAACTGGCGCGTCTGCGGGGCCATCGAGCCGGCGGGTTTTAAGACATCGACCAGCAGATAGACCATGGCCGAGGCGGCGATGAAGTTGAACATGATGGTGGTGATGACGATGTGCGAGCCGCGCTTGGCCTGCAGATAGGCGGGGATCAGCGCCCACAGCGCGCCGACGGCGGCCGCGGCCAGGATTGCTATCGGAAAGGTCAGCCACCAGGGCAGAATCTCGTCGAAGGCGAGGCAGACCACGCTGACGCCGAGACCGGCGATATAGGCCTGCCCCTCGCCGCCAATGTTGAACAGGCCGCAATGGAACGCCACGGCGACGGCAAGACCGGTGAAGATGAAATTGGTCGCATAATAGAGCGTGTAGGCGACGCCCTGGCCGCTGCCGAACGCTCCGTCGACCAGGATGACAGCCGCGCTGAGCGGGTTTTCGCCGACAGCCAGAACAACCAGCCCGGCGAAAAGGAACGCGACAAAAAGATTGATCACCGGGATCAGCCCGTAATCGGCCCAGGCCGGCAGTCTTGTGTAGGGCGCGCTCACTCCGCGGCCTCCTGCGTCTCGACGCCGGCCATCAGCAGGCCGAGTTCGCCTTCGGAGGCTTCGGGGCCGTGTTCGCCGACGACGCGGCCGCCGCACATGACCAGAATGCGGTCGGACAGCGAACGGATCTCGTCGAGCTCGACCGAAATCAGCAGCACCGCCTTGCCCTG
>JBGTLX010000597.1:0-1649 GCA_041743855.1 Rhizobiaceae bacterium
CATCTGGAGTTGGATGCTGTTCGACTGGGCCGCGCAGCCCTTCTATACGGTGGTGACGACCTTCATCTTCGGCCCCTATTTCGTCTCGCGCATGGCCAGCGACCCGGCCATGGGGCAGGCGGCGTGGGGCTACGGCATCGCCGCCGCCGGCTTCGCCATCGCCATCCTGTCGCCCATACTCGGTTCGATCGCCGACCAGACGGGCCCGCGCAAACCCTGGATCGCCATTTTCGCGACGGTCAAGATCGTCATGCTCTGCCTGCTGTGGCTGGCCGAGCCCGGCTCGAACCTCTTTTGGGTTCTGGTGTGCTTCTCGCTGGCGTCGATCGCGGCGGAATTTTCGAGCGTCTTCAACGACTCGATGATGCCGCGTCTGTTGCCGAAGGCCGACATCGGCAGGGTTTCCAACATCGCGTGGGGGCTGGGCTATCTCGGCGGCATGACCGTCCTGATCTTCGTCGTGGCATTTCTCGCCGGCTCGCCCGAAACCGGCAGGACCATCGTCGGCGCCGAGCCGCTTTTCGGTCTCGACCCGATGCTCGGCGAGGACGCGCGCGCCACCGGGCCGCTGTCGGCGCTCTGGTACGTCGTCTTCATCCTGCCGATGTTCCTGTTCACGCCGGATTCGAAGAAAGGACTGCCGATCGGACCTGCGGTGCGCCAGGGACTTGCGGAACTGAAATCTACCGTGCGCGAAGTGCGAAGGCGCGCCGGCATCTTCCGCTTCTTGGTGGCGCGCATGATCTATCAGGACGGCGTCAATGCGCTGCTTGGCCTCGGCGGCGTCTTCGCGGCGGCGATGTTCGGCTGGTCGATCACCGAGATCGGCCTGTTCGGCATCATCCTGAACATCACCGCGATCTTCGGCTGCCTTGCGGCAAGCCGGCTGGACACCGGGCTAGGCTCCAAGTCGGTCGTCATGATCGCGCTGACGCTGCTGACCGTAGCCACCGTCGGCATCGTCTCGACCGGCCCCGGCTTCACGCTGTTCGGGGCTCTGATGCTGCCAGGCGCGGATAGCGGCGGCCTGTTCGGTACGCCGGCGGAAAAGGCCTACATCGCTTTCGGCCTGCTGATCGGGCTCGCCTTCGGGCCGGTGCAGGCCTCGTCGCGATCCTATCTGGCGCGCAGCGTTTCGGCGGACGAAGCCGGGCGCTATTTCGGCCTCTATGCGTTGGCCGGCCGGGCGACCAGTTTTCTCGCGCCGTTTCTGGTCGCGACGGTGACCGCGCTCAGCGGCTCGCCGCGCCTCGGCATGGCGACGATCCTGCTGTTCCTGATCGGCGGGATGGTGGTGCTCTGGCCGACGCCGTACCCCGCGGCGAAGACTGAGGCGTGAGCGCCTTTACCCTCCCCCTTGCGGGGAGGGTGGCCCGAAGGGCCGGGTGGGGGTGGTTCAGGGTCGAGCGAATCCGGCTCCACCCCCACCCCGCCTCACTCGCTTTGCCAAGGCAAAGCTCGCGCATCGACCCTCCCCGCAAGGGGGAGGGTGAAGTGAGCTAATGCCTAAAATGCCGAACCCCGGTAAACACCATGGCGATGCCGTGCTCGTCGGCGGCTGCGATGACCTCGTCGTCGCGCATCGAGCCGCCCGGCTGAATGACAGCGGTGGCGCCGGCTTCGACGGCGGACAGTAGTCCATCGGCGAA
>JBGTLX010000598.1:0-4680 GCA_041743855.1 Rhizobiaceae bacterium
CGCCACCGCGCGCAAGCCTGAGGACATCGCGGCTCTCGAGGCCGGCGGGCTGGAAGTATTCTACCTCGACTACCGCGAGCCGGATTCGATCGAGGCTCTGGTCGCCTCGGTGCTCGCCCGCACCGGCGGCACGCTCGACGCGCTGTTCAACAATGGCGGCTATTCGCAGGTGGGAGCGGTCGAGGACTTGCCTGTCGCCGCGCTGAGGGAGCAGTTCGAGGCCAACTTCTTCGGCTGGCACGATCTGACGCGCCGTGTGGCGCCGGTCATGCGTGCGCAGGGGCACGGACGCATCGTGCACTGCTCGTCCATCTACGGCATGACGCCCGGCCTCTTTCGTGGCGCCTACGCGGCGTCGAAGCACGCGCTGGAGGGGCTGATGCTGTGCATGCGCGCCGAACTGCGCGGGTCGGGCGTTCATGTCTCGCTGATCGAACCCGGGCCGATAAAATCGAAAATCGCAGTCAACGCCCTGCCCTGGTTCAATAAGAACGTCGACTGGGAGAATTCTGTTCATCGCGAACGCTACACAGCGCAACTGGCGCGGCTCGAGGGCGGCGGCAACACATCGCGCATGAAACTGGGGCCCGAAGCGGTGCATGCGGTGTTGCGCCACGCCCTTCTTTCCGCACGTCCGCGCCCGCACTATGTGGTGACGACGCCGGCCAAAATCGGAGCGGTGCTCAAGCGGCTTCTGCCGGCGGCATTGTTCTACAGGGTGCTTGCGCTGCGCGACTGATCGCCCTCTCTGACCACACTGGAATTTATGATGGCCACCGTCTTCAACATTCTCGCAGTGCTGGTCATGGTCGCTGTCGTGATCGTGCTGATCCGCGGCCTCGCCAACATGATGCGCGGCGGTTCCGGCAACACATCCAACAAGCTGATGCAGGCGCGCGTGTTTCTCCAGTTCATCGCGCTGGTGCTCATCCTCCTCGCCGTCTATTTCAATCGCTGACAAGGCACAGCCGTGCCGAGGCGGATAGCGTGATTTTCGGGGTCGCTCTTGGGCGACCAGCAGCGGACATTGAAGTCAATGAGCACCGGAAGCGGAGAAATTGCGCAGGAGTCCCGAAAAGTGGATACCGGTTTTCGGGAAAGATCGTGCTCAGATATGGAGATGGAGACCCATTCCGACATCGTCTGAATGGAATAGACTCCAGGCCCGGCATAGTGGAGTTTGCGGCAGGTATGACATGGTGAAGCTGAACAAGATCTATACCCGCACCGGCGATGACGGCACGACCGGGCTTGGCAGCGGCGAGCGCCGGCTGAAATCCGATCTGCGAGTCGAGGCTTATGGCACGGTCGACGAAGCCAATGCCTGTATCGGCCTGGCGCGGCTGCATACGGCAATTGACCATTTCGATATCGACGCGATGCTTGTCCGCATCCAGAACGATTTGTTCGACCTCGGCGCGGATTTGTGCGTGCCAGACACGAGCAAGCCGCTCGGCTACGAGCCGCTTCGCATGGTCGCCGCCCAGACCGCGCGCGTCGAAGCCGATATCGACCTGCTCAACAAGGCGCTTTCCCCGCTGAAATCCTTCATTCTCCCCGGCGGTTCGCCGGCAGGCGCCGCACTTCATCTGGCCCGCACCGTGACGCGGCGCGCCGAACGAATGATGGTGGCGCTTGCCCAAATCCCCGGCGAGCCGGTCAATGCCGAGGGCATACGCTACATCAACCGCATCTCGGATTTCCTGTTTGTCGCCGGCAGGGTGGTAAATGACAACGGAAACGCCGACGTGTTATGGGTTCCGGGCCAAAACCGTTGAATGCCAACTTGCCGGGGAGCGGTAGGAAAAAATGTTCATTCCGCTCCACGACGCCAATAGTTTGAAACGTATCAAACTTCAGTATGTGACGTTCGGCCTGATCGCGGTCAACGCGCTCGTGTTCCTGCTGACCGGCTTTGCGTCGGAAGAGTTCGTAGGCGGCGCGGTCTATGGCCTCGGCTACATTCCATCCGTGGTTTTCGACTACCGCGAGCTTCCGCCCGAGCTGATTGTGGTGCCGGAGGACCTGACCTACCTCACCTACGCCTTTCTGCATGGCGATATCTTCCACCTCGGCGGCAACATGCTGTTCCTCTGGGTGTTCGGCGACAATGTCGAGGACGCGCTCGGCCATGTCCGCTTCCTGATCTTCTATTTGCTCTGCGCCGCCGGCGGCGCTTTCTTTCATGGCTTCACCGCGCCGGATTCCGAGGTTCCACTGATCGGCGCGTCTGGCGCCATCGCGGGTGTCGTCGCCGCCTATCTGATCCTGCACCCCAAGGTAAAAATCTGGATTCTGGCGTTCGGCCGCATTCCGCTGCGCATTCCGGCCTGGATCACGCTGGCGTTGTGGATCCTGCTCCAGTTCGCGATGTTTGCGATCGCCGGCGAGGACCAGATTTCCTGGGCCTGCCATGTCGGCGGCATCGTCTCGGGCGCGGTGCTGGTACTCGTTCTGCGCAGCCGCGACGTGCCGCTGTTCGACAGGGAGATCGTCACGCCGCGCGCCGTCGTGGTCGAACGGACGAGCGCCGTCCGCCCCGTCGAAACCCGGCCCGCTCCACGCTGGGGAAGGCAATAAGGCGCGATTGGATCCACTTGACGATGTTGACGGTCCGGTTACCTGGAACTAGGGTCCCGCGCGATTGCGGAAGCGCGCATTTCCGGTTTTTCCGTCCGATATGTCGCCTTTCGACAATTCCATTCGCCGCCGCCCTGCTATAGCGCGCTCAAATTTCTGTCAGTGAGGAAGAAATTCATGAAGGTCCTCGTCCCCGTCAAGCGGGTTGTCGACTACAATGTGAAAATCCGGGTGAAGGCGGACGGTTCTGGCGTCGAACTCGCCAACGTCAAGATGTCGATGAACCCGTTCGACGAGATCGCCGTCGAGGAGGCTCTTCGTCTCAAGGAAGCCGGCAAGGCGGACGAGATCATCGTTGTCTCCATCGGACCGCAGCAGTCGCAGGAGACGCTGCGCACCGCGCTCGCCATGGGCGCCGACCGCGCCATCCTGGTCAAGGTCGACGAACTGGTCGAGCCGCTGGCGGTAGCCAAGGTGCTGAAGGGTGTGGTCGACGCCGAACAGCCGGGGCTGGTCATCCTCGGCAAGCAGGCGATCGACGACGACGCCAACCAGACCGGCCAGATGCTGGCGGCGCTGCTCGGCTGGAGCCAGGGCACCTTCGCCTCCAAGATCGTCATCGAGGGCGACAGGGCCAAGGTGACGCGCGAAGTCGACGGCGGCCTGCAGACGGTCGAACTGAAGATGCCGGCGATCATCAGCACCGACCTTCGCCTGAACCAGCCGCGCTATGCCTCGCTGCCCAACATCATGAAGGCCAAGAAGAAGCCGCTCGACGAAAAAAGCCCGGCCGATTATGGCGCCGACGTGAAGCCGCGCCTCAAGGTGATCAAGACCGAAGAGCCGAGCGGCCGCAAGGCCGGCGTCAAGGTCAAGAGCGTCGCCGAACTCGTCGACAAGCTGCGCAACGAAGCCGGCGTGCTGTAAAATTCGCGTGAGGCCGGCCTGCAAATGGCGCGGTCCTCCGCTTCCGGTGCTCACGTACGAAAAGTACGCTCCGCTCCGGTTCTCGTACCGCATCATTTTCGGCCCGGCCTGACGTGAATTGGCCCCCGCTGCACCGTGAAGGAACAAACGAATGGCAATTCTCCTCATCGCCGAACACGACAATGACTCGCTTTCCGACCAGACGGCCAAGGCGCTTTCCGCCGCGCTGAAGATCGGCTCGGACATCCACATCCTGGTCGCCGGCAAGGGCGCGAAGGCCGCCGCCGACGCCGCCTCGAAGCTGCAGGGCGTCAAGAAGGTTCTGCTGGCCGAGGCCGACGAATTGGAACAGCGCCTGGCCGAGCCGCTGGCGGCCCTCGTGGTGTCGCTCGCCGGTTCTTACGACACGATCATCGCGCCGGCCACGACCAGCGGAAAAAATGTGATGCCGCGTGTAGCAGCCCTGCTCGACGTCATGCAGATCTCGGAGATCGTCGAAATAATCGCGCCCGACACGTTCAAGCGCCCGATCTATGCCGGCAACGCCATCCAGACCGTGCAGTCGAGCGACGCCAAGCGGGTCATCACGGTGCGAACGGCATCGTTCCAGGCGGCCGGCGAAGGCGGCTCGGCTCCGGTCGAGGCGGTCAAGGCGGCGGCCGATCCCGGCCTGTCGAGCTTCGTCGAAAACCGGCTGTCGGGGAGCGACCGCCCCGAACTCACCTCGGCCCGCATCATCATCTCCGGTGGCAGGGCGCTGGGTTCGTCGGAAAAATTCCAGCAGGTCATCCTGCCGGTCGCCGACAAGCTGGGCGCAGCCGTGGGAGCGTCGCGCGCGGCCGTCGACGCGGGCTATGCGCCCAACGACTGGCAGGTCGGCCAGACCGGCAAGGTCGTCGCGCCCGACCTCTACATCGCCTGCGGCATTTCCGGCGCCATCCAGCATCTGGCCGGCATGAAGGATTCGAAGGTCATCGTCGCCATCAACAAGGACGAGGAAGCGCCGATCTTCCAGGTCGCGGACTACGGCCTCGTCGGCGATCTCTTCGTCATCCTGCCGGAACTCGAAAAGGCGCTTTGACGGCATCGTCAACGCCAGAGTAGATTATCATGGCCGGGGTGGACGCAGTCGCCCCGGCCATTTAGTGTGCGCTGCACAAGAACGGGGCAGTC
>JBGTLX010000599.1:0-2907 GCA_041743855.1 Rhizobiaceae bacterium
CCGACTGTCTGCCGGTGCTGGACGTGCCGGTCGAGGGGGCCAGCGACGTGATCGGCACGCGCGCCTATGGCAAGGAACCGAAGAGCGTCACCGCACTTGGCCGGGCTTCCGCGGAAGGCCTGATGTCCGGCGGCGTGCTGCCGGTCATGAAACATATTCCCGGACATGGACGGGCGGTTTCGGATACGCATTTCGAGTTGCCGACGGTCGATGCCTCGCTCTACGATCTGCAAAAGCACGATTTCGCGCCGTTCCGGGAACTGAACCATCTCCCCATGGCGATGACCGCCCATGTCATCTACAGCGCCGTCGACCCGAAGAACCCCGCCACCACCTCCGGCAAGGTGATCGAGCAGATCATTCGCGGCGACATCGGCTTCGACGGACTGCTGATGAGCGACGACACCTCGATGAAGGCGCTTTCGGGGGATTTCCCTTTGAAAGCGGCCGCCATCCTTGCGGCGGGCTGCGATATCGTTCTTCACTGCAACGGCGTCATGGAAGAAATGGCAGGCATCGCATCGCGCACCACCGGGCTTTACGGCATGTCGCTGGAGCGCGCGGAACGGGCGGTCGCCTGTCTGCACGACGGTGACGCGGCGGACGAGGCCGAAATCCGCGCCGAGTTCGCGAGCTATTTCGAAGCGGTGGCTTAGGGAGAGACGGGACAGTTGACCGCGACAATGGATACTGGGAAGGCCGCGCCGATGGACCGCCTGTGGGCGGAAAACGACGAGTCGCGCTTGACCGGCGATCCGTCGCTGGTCGTCGATGTCGCCGGCTTCGAAGGACCGCTCGATCTGCTTTTGCACCTCGCGCGGCATCAGAAGGTCGATCTGGCGCGCATCTCGATGCTGGCGCTCGCCGAACAATATCTCGTCTTCGTCGACAGCGCCCGAAAGCTGCGGCTGGAACTCGCCGCCGACTATCTCGTCATGGCGGCGTGGCTAGCCTACCTCAAATCCAAGCTCCTGATCCCCAAACAACCCGGCGACGACGGCGAAAGCGGCGAGGAACTGGCAGCCGTGCTGCAGTTTCGCCTGAAGCGGCTCGAAGCGATGCGTGACGCCGCCGCCCGCCTGGTCAATCGCAACCGGCTCGGCCGCGACGTCTTCGCGCGCGGCATGCCGGAACTCACCATCGTCGAGAAGCGCAACGAGTTCACCGCCTCGCTCTACGACCTGCTCACCGCCTATGCCGCGCAGCGTCAGCGGCAAGTCATCGGCACGGTGCGCATAGAAAAACGCGGCGTCTGGTCACTGAAGGACGCGCGCGACATCCTGACCAGGCTGGTCGGCAGCTTTCACGACTGGACGGCGCTCGACCGCTTTCTCATCGACTATCTGACCGGGCCGGAGGAACGCGCGACCGCGCTCGCCAGCTCATTTGCCGCCAGCCTCGAACTGGTGCGCGAGGGAACCATCGAAATGCGCCAGCAGGAAGCGTTCGCGCCGCTCTACATGCGCCATCGCCCGCAAGCGCCAAAGGCCGTAGAGGTCCTGTCATGAGCGACACAGCCAACGCTTCCGTGCTGCCGTTCCCGTTCAGCGGCGAGAGCGAGGACGCGCCGTCCCGCAACCCTGCCGAGCGGCTGCACATGGCCGAAGCGATCCGCATGGCCGAGGCGCTGGTCTTTGCCAGCGCTGAACCTGTCGGCGAAAAGCAGCTTGCCGCGCGCCTGCCCGACGGCATCGACATCGCAGCCGCCATGGCCGAGCTTCGGCGGATATACGCCAGCCGCGGCGTCAATCTCGTCAAGGTTGGCGACGCCTGGGCCTTCCGCACGGCCGGCGATCTTGCCTTCCTGATGAGCCGCGACGCGCTGCAGCAGCGAAAACTCTCCCGCGCCGCCCTAGAAGTGCTGGCGATCATCGCCTATCACCAGCCGGTGACGCGCGCCGAGATCGAGGAAATCCGCGGCGTCGAGACCTCCAAGGGCACGCTCGACCTCCTGATGGAAACCGAATGGGTGCGCATGCGGGGCAGGCGGCGCACGCCCGGCCGCCCGGTCACTTACGGCACCACGGCCAAATTCCTCGACCATTTCGCGCTGGAGGAGATCCGCGATCTTCCCGGCATGGACGAGTTGAAGGGCGCCGGCCTCTTGTCCGGCCGCCTGCCGTCGGGCTTTTCCATGCCGCAGCCGCCCGCCGATCCGGATCTGCTGACCGACGACGAGGACCCGCTGAACGACATAGACCTCGAGGAACTCGGTCTGTTGACACCCCGCGTCACAGATGATTGACGGAGCATGGTCCCGAAAAGTGGACCCGATCTTCGGAAAAGACCATGCTCAAACAAAAAGAGTTTAGTCGGGCCTGACGTTTGAGCGATACGTCGCTCTGGAGCTTCCGTTGAACGCACAGGACCAGCACAGGCAAGGCCGGGTGACCGCAGGCGTCACCTTTGCCGCGCGGCTGGCGTTCGAGAATATCAGTCACGCTTTCGGCCCGCATTCGGAGACGCTCAGCGATGTCAGCCTCGCCGCCGAGCCCGGCGAGGTTTTGTGCCTGCTCGGGCCGTCCGGATCGGGCAAGACGACGCTGCTCAGGATCGCCGCGGGCATCGAGACGCAGTCGTCCGGCCGCGTCATCCTCAACGACCGCGAGATTGCCGGCCCCTCCGTCTTCCTGCCGCCCGAACAGCGCTCGATCGGCCTGGTGTTCCAGGATTTCGCGCTGTTTCCGCATCTGACCATTTTGGACAACGTCCGCTTCGGCCTCACCGCTCTTTCTCGCGACGAGGGCCGCAAGGAGGCCTTGATCGCTCTCTCTCGCGTCGGCCTCGAACAATATGCCTCATCCTACCCGCATATCCTGTCGGGCGGCGAGCAGCAGCGCGTGGCGCTGGCCCGCGCTCTCGCGCCACGGCCTGCCGTTTTGTTGATGGACGAGCCGTTTTCGGGCC
>JBGTLX010000600.1:0-5429 GCA_041743855.1 Rhizobiaceae bacterium
GAATATGGCGGCTGAGGAACGACGCCGATCACGTTTTTTTACAAAAGCCAGTTGGCGGTTGACGGGGCAGGGCGAGCGGGGCAGACTTCCAACCGGTCGCCGAAGTCCGAATGTCCACGCGACATTCTTCGCTGCCGCTACTGGTCGTTTGTGAGACGCCGCAGACGGGCGAACAGGCGCAGGCGCCAAGGTGAAACTGACGAAGGAGCGAGGTATGACTCCACCGGACAGTCCCGAAAGGCTCCACTAAAAGCTGGAGCCGGCGGCATGGAAAGGCGCCTAGTAAAGACAGGCGAACCGCCCCTTGCCGATAACCCCACAATCAGAGACTGCTAGTCGGATCGTCGGCTGACGCCGCGTTGCATCCGAATTGAAAGCCGGTCGTGGACGACCGGCGCCGAGTGAAACACTCGACATGGCCCTGTGCGCTCCAAGAGCGACAGGGCCAAACTTTTTGGGTAGGTCGGATTCCTGAGCGGCGTCGGAGCGGCGCGCTTTCGCTGCGGGCCTGCGAGGTGTGACAAGACAGTCATTGCCTCGCCGGCCAAGCGGCAATGCCGTTCGCTTCCGTTGTTCTAGCGTATTTATTTGAGTTTGGGGCCTTGCAGATTTGCCTTTAAAATACTAGAACAAAAAAGGAACAAACTAAATGTGGACAGCAGGTCGTTTTTTGACGGAAGCCGCCCACGGGCGAAAGCAATCGGATAAAGTGCGCCACGGAAGTTTTTGAAATTCGGTGCGGATGAGCGTGGAGCGGTTGCATGGCAGGTAGTGTTAACAAGGTCATTCTGGTCGGAAACCTTGGCGCGGACCCGGAAATTCGCCGGCTGAATTCAGGCGATCCGGTCGTCAACATCCGCATTGCGACCTCGGAAAGTTGGCGCGACAAGAATTCGGGCGAGCGCAAGGAAAAGACCGAGTGGCACAATGTCGTCATTTTCAACGACGGCATTGCCAAGGTGGCCGAGCAGTATTTGAAAAAGGGCATGAAGGTCTATGTCGAGGGTCAGCTGCAGACCCGCAAATGGGAAAAGGACGGCGTCGAGCGCTACACGACCGAGATCGTCCTGCAGAAATTCCGCGGCGAGCTGCAGATGCTCGATGCGCGCGGTCAAGGCGAAGGCGGCCAGGTCGGAGGCTACAGCGGCGGCGCGAAATCGGGCGGGTCGGATTTCGGCCAGTCCAGCCCGAACGACAGTTATAGCCGGGGCGGCGGCGCGTCAGGCGGCGGCGGAAATCGCGGGGGCGGCGGTTCCTCGCGGGAACTGGACGACGAGATCCCGTTCTGAGCTTGGGATGGATCGGAGCACGCATTGTATCCATGGGTGAAGTCGAAGGCCGAGTGAGTGAAAGCACGCATCAAGTGGGTTGAAGGGCGGACCTTCGTCGGTGAATCCGGCAGCGGTCACAAACTGGTTTTCGGAACCGCTTTCGGTCCGGAGGGCAAGACACCCGGTCCAAGTCCGATGGAACTGGTTCTGGTCGGCGCGGGCGGCTGCTCGGCCTACGACGTCGTCCACATTCTGGAGAAAGGGCGCGAAGCGGTTGAAGATTGCGTCGTCGAGATGGAGGCAGACCGCGCCGAAACCGAACCGCGGGTGTTCACCCGCATCCATATGCATTTCATCGTCAAGGGCTGCGGTCTTTCGCAGGACAAGGTGCGCAGGGCGATAGATTTGTCTGTTGAGAAGTACTGCTCGGCCACCGCGATGCTTGGCAAGACAGCAGCGATCAGCCACGATTTCGAAGTCGTGGAGACGCTTGCGCCGCCCTCAGTGTCTGACCCGTCGGCGACGAATTGCACGGCGGGCGCCGCCAGGTCTGCGGCTACTGCGGCGGGGCGAGATCGGGTCCGGCCCGAATGAAGGTTGTAGCCGTGGCGGCGATTCCGGCGGGAGGGAATCGCGGTCAGCGATGGCGGCTCGTCACGCGAACCGGACGACGAGATGCGGTTCTGACAAGGATGAGGTTGGGACGCGGAACCTTAAATCGAGCAGTTTTAGCGCAGCCCGCCAGGGACATGGTCGGCCGCGCATGATCGTGACCGGGCGTTCTCCCGGTAGGACATCGGATGGCCGGCTTCCTCGTAGTTCACGGCGCGTGGTCCTCGGCTTTCGCCTGGCGAAAGATGCGGCCGCTGCTGCGCGCTGCGGGCCATGAATTGTATACGCCGAGCCTGACCGGGCTCGGCGAGCGTATTCATCTGGCGTCGCCTTTGATCGATCTCGAACTTCATGTGGAAGACATCGTTCAGGCGCTGTTTCACGAAGATCTGCGGGATGTCCACCTCATCGGCCACAGCTATGGCGGCATGGTGGCGACCGGCGTGGCCGATCGCGCGCCGGAGCGCATCCGCCAGATTATCTACCTCGACGCCTTCGTGCCGCGCGCCGGCCAATCCGTCTTCGACCTGTCCGGAGAAAATTCGCGGCTGAGGGCGACGGAGGGCGCTGCCGGGGCAGGCGAGGGCTGGCGCGTGCCGGCAAACCTGCTGCCGCCCGACACGCCGGGCGAGGATGTCGAATGGATGCTGCCGCGCCGGCACCCCCAACCGATCGGCTGCTTCTCCTAGTCACTCTCGCTCGACCGAGGCGAGACCCGCCTGCCTCGCGCCTATATCTATTGCACGAGATCCGCGCCAGGCGACGTTTTCCGCCAGTTCGCGGATCGGGCCAGATCGGAGCAGGGCTGGCGCTATCGAGAGCTGAACTCCAGCCACAACCCGCACATCACCATGCCGGAAGAGTTTGCCGCGTTGCTTGTCCAGTTGGCGCAAGTTGAGGCGTCGGCAAACAACATCACGCCGCCATCAGCGCCCTGATGCCGTCGGCGACGAATTGCACGGCGAGCGCCGCCAGGATGACGCCGAGCAGCCGGGTCAGGATCGAGCGGCCGGTCTGGCCCAAAATGCCGTCGATCCGCTCGGCGAGAAGGAAGACCAGAAAGGTCAGCGCCAGACAGATCGCGATGATGGCGACGAGCGCCGCCTGCGCGGCAAAGCCCCGAAACGATCCGGACAGAAGCACGGTGGCCGAGATCGCGCCCGGACCGGCAATTAGCGGGATCGCCAGCGGGAACGCGGCGATGTTGTGGATTTGGTCCTTGGTGACGGCGATGTTGGAGATCTTGTCCTTGCGTTCGTTGCGCTGCTCGAACACCATTTCGAAGGCGATGTAGAAGAGCAAGAAGCCGCCGGCGACGCGGAAGGCGGGCAGGGTTATGCCGAAGACCGACAGGATGGACGCGCCGGCGATCGCAAACAGCGCCAACACAGAAAAGCCGATAATGGTTGCCCTGAGCGAAACCTGACGGCGCTCGTCGCGGTTCATGCCTTGCGTGATGGCAAGGAAAATCGGCGCCAGCGCCAGCGGGTCGATGGTCACCAGGATGGTCACGAAAGCGTTGAAAATACTGTCGAAGCTGACCATGGCTTGCTCCCCTTCGTCTGCTAGGTCGAGAGTTTGGTCGAAGCGGCATTGGCATCATTGGAAGCTGTTTCATCGGATTGGTTTCGGGCAATCTGTAAAGGCAGCTCAGGTTCATTCTCTGGCAGCTGTCTAACTTGCATTCGGCCATTCTCAAATCTTGTATAGTTAAATGGATTAGTTGTTATCCAGTTAGTTAATATTTGATGTGTAAAATGCGGATAAGAGTCAGGCGTAACCATAAAGGTGATATTAAAAAACTCGCAGTCGCGGAAGTCGCAGTCTATTATATTTATTGCATTCGAAATATATACATCATTGTTCGTATAGACGGCCTCACAAGCAATTCCGTTGGGGTTTGCTAAGTTTGTGGAACCTAATAATACGACATTCATCGGCCCAATGATCTGACATCGAACAAAAGTTTTGCCTTTTACCTCGCTTGTGAGTGGGCGAATGAGATCGCGAAAGTCAATTCGCTGGCTTGTGAAAGCGACATCGAGCGGGTTGACTGTGCTCTTGCTGACCCTGGCCTCTATGTAGCGTTCGGTTGCTTTTTCCACTGACCGACGAGCGTTCCAAAGTCGTCCCCGGGATACCGCTGCATAGATCGCAGTTGACGTTGCAGCGACTGTCAAGACAAGACCGAGCGATCCCAATGGATAGCCCGAAAGCGCGGCAGACCAAGTAACAGCGATAGCGCCGAGCGTTGCCCAAATCAGTGCCCAGTTTGTAACAAGGCTGTAAATGGTAGCAGCTACCCAACTGCTAAGTGATACTGCAGGCTCGAGGCGTAGCAGACGGCGCAACCAAAGCATTGGTATTTTCCCCGCGATCGAGGAAGACCACTATCACGATTTTACGAATGGTTGTCTTCCGTCAGAGGAAGTATGTTCTGGATGCTTTGAGGGGCCCACCTTTACCATACTGACGATCACCGCTTTGCCAAAACCTCTGATATCTCGCTCAGTTCGTTCGAATTCCGCCGCGATACGGTGCCGGTCAGGGGTCCGCGCATTGGAGAATCCGCGCTGCTTCCTATATAAAAGGCCAGTGATTCCCAACATTGATTGCGACCTGATTTGAACGACCAGAAAAACCCGCGCGGGCCGGACGGCCCTTCCGGCATCGAACCGATATCGATCATCGAGGAGATGCAGCGCTCCTATCTCGATTACGCGATGAGCGTGATCGTCTCCCGAGCGCTGCCGGATGTGCGTGACGGGCTGAAACCGGTGCACCGCCGCATCCTCTTCGCGGCGCACGAGAGCGGTTATCATTGGAACCGCAAATATGTGAAATCGGCGCGGCCCGTGGCCGACGTGATGGGCAAATACCATCCGCATGGCGACGCCTCGATCTACGACGCTTTGGTGCGCATGGCGCAGGACTGGTCGCTGCGCGTGCCGCTGATCGACGGGCAGGGCAATTTCGGCTCCATCGACGGCGATCCGCCGGCGGCCATGCGCTACACGGAATCGCGTCTTTCCAAGGTCGCGCACGAGCTTCTGGAGGACATCGACAAGGATACGGTCGATTTTCAGGAGACCTATGACGCGTCCGGCCGCGAGCCGAAAGTTCTGCCGGCGCGCTTTCCCAATCTGCTGGTCAACGGTTCGGGTGGCATCGCCGTCGGCATGGCGACCAACATCCCGCCGCACAATCTGACCGAAGTGGTCAACGCGGCGATCGCGCTGATCGACAATCCGGCGATCGAGCTTTCGGCGCTGATGGAAATCATCCCGGGCCCGGATTTTCCGACCGGGGGCATCGTGCTTGGGCGCTCGGGCATCTACAACGCCTATGCGACGGGCCGCGGGTCGATCCTGATGCGCGGGCGCGTCAGCATCGAGCAGAAGGCCAACGACCGCGAAGCCATCATCATCACCGAGGTACCCTACCAGGTGAACAAGGCGACGATGATCGAGAAGATGGCCGAACTGGTGCGCGAAAAACGCATCGAGGGCATTTCCGACATCCGCGACGAGAGCGACCGGCAGGGCT
>JBGTLX010000601.1:0-4214 GCA_041743855.1 Rhizobiaceae bacterium
TCGGCGGCCGGCGCCTATCCCGTCGAAGCCGTGGCGATGATGGACCGCATCGCCACCAAGGTCGACACGGACCCCAATTCCGCAGGCATCATCAACGCGCAACGTTCCGAGCCGGAGGCGACCGGCGCGGACGCTGTTTCGCTGGCCGCGCGCGAGATCGCCGAAACGCTCAAGCTGGCGGCGATCGTCACCTACACGGCGTCGGGAACCACCGGCCTGCGCGCAGCGCGCGAGCGGCCGCAAGTGCCGATCGTGGCGCTCACGCCGATCCTCAACACGGCGCGCCGTCTGTCTCTGGTCTGGGGCACGCATTGCGTCGTTTCGCCGGACGCGACCGACCTCGACGATATGGTCGACCGCGCCTGCCGCATCACGCACAAGGAAGGTTTCGG
This sequence comes from Rhizobiaceae bacterium, assembly GCA_041743855.1. GTDB lineage: Bacteria > Pseudomonadota > Alphaproteobacteria > Rhizobiales > Rhizobiaceae > JBGTLX01. The sequence continues at coordinate 393 of JBGTLX010000601.1, forward strand.
CAAGCCCGGCGACCGCATCATCATCACCGCCGGCGTTCCCTTGCGCACGCCCGGATCGACCAACATGCTGCGCATCGCTTACATCGACGAGGATGGCCGCGGCAGCCGGTGAGTGTAGAGAGTAGAGAGTAGAGTAGGAGTAGAGAGTAGCATCTCACTATTCACTATCTCAAATCGGAGCCAATTCGCCCCTCGGCGCCTTCTCGTTGGCGCAAGCCGCGCCGAAACGATCCCCCGCGATCCGTGCTTCAACGGTGCGGGCAAGCGCCTGCACATCGACGGGCTTGCCCGCCACCTTCTCGATGGCTGCAACGACGAGATCGGGTGCGACCCAGTCCGGCTTGTGGCCGAGGTTTTCGACCCAGACCAGCTCGGCGCCCGGAATGTCGCGCGCCAGCCCGGTCGAATGGATTTCCTCATAGACGACTGTGTCGTGATCCCCGGAGATAACGACCGTCGGGGCCTTTATTTGCCCATAGCGCGGCGCGGCCTTGACCACATATCGATAGAGCCCTTCGACATCCGTGGCGTTGGCCCGAAACGCCGAGGGCCGCAGCACCAGCGGGATCGACGCCAGCGCCGAATAATTTTCGGGCGGCGCGTTGGGGGCAAACACACAAGTCGTCGCGCCCGCCATGCGCCCCGACCCGGCCGGATTTGTTATCGTCTCCGAAAACAGCCAGCCCAGCACCGGCACGGTCGTCAGTTGGTAGTACCAGGACGTGCCGCCGCCCGGCCAGGGATGGGTCGCCGACGACAGGAACACCAGGCCGGCGGTCTTGCCGGCCTGTTCGAGGCCGAATGTCGCCGCCGTCGCGCCGCCGAAGGAATGCCCGACGATGATGGCGCGCGATATGCCGAGCCGGTCCATCAGAGCCGCGATGGTTGCAGCCTGCGCGGAAGGGTTCTCGTTGTCGCCCCTTTCCGACCAGCCATGGCCCGGCCGGTCGAGGAACAAGAGTTCGGCGCGGCCTTCGAGCAGCGGACGAAGCGGCACCATCTGGTCCTTCAGATTGGCGCTCGCGCCGTGGAGAAAGACGATCGGCGGCAGGTCGGCATTGGCCGGCGCCGGCACGTGGACGTAATGCAGCCTTGCGCCATTGATGTCGGCAACCACGCCGACCGGCGGGTTGCGCCGCTCGATCCGCCACGAGCCGACTCGGCTCACTCCAGCCAGTACGAGCAGGATGGCGAGCAGGAAGAGCACCGCGGCATAGATCAAATTCATGGGGGAACTGCTCGGGCTTTTTGTGGGGATCTGTGAGGCAAAAGTGGTTTGACGATTGCCCTATCCGGGCCGCGGAATCAAATGCCTTCGCCCGCAAGTTCTTCCGAGATCGACGCCACTTCGCCCTGCGCGCTGCGCATCATCGGGTAGATGTCGAGGACACGCTGGAAGGCGTCGAGCGCCAGCTCCTTGCGGCCCGCATCCTTCATGATCTGCGCCAGGCCAGACAGCGCGCCGAAATGGCGGGGTTCCAGCCGCAGGGTCCGGTCGATGTCGGTCATCGACTTGCGATAGTTCCGCATCATGAAATGCACCGTCGCCCGGCGAGTCCAGCCCTCGGCAAATCCCGGCGACAGCGTCACCACCTGATCGAGGAAATCGAGCGCGGCATCAAATTTCTGCTCGTCCATGGCGCTTTTCGACCAGATCATCATCAGATCGACGGAAGCACTGCCGGATTTGCCCCATTCGTCCTGGATGCGCGCGGCGACGCGTTCGGCCGCCTTTTCGTTGCGCTCCCGCTTCAGGTCCGAAAACAGCGTATCGAGCCGGGCTTCGTGAGTGAGGACGGGCGGCTTTTCGGGATTGGCGGCGGCGACGGGTTCGGCGGCCATCGTCTGCGCGACCGGACCGGTCAGCGCAAGCAGGAGGCAGAGGGCGAAGCGATTCCGCATGCCCGGAATTTAATCCGGCGCGAAAAAACGTCAAACTGAATTTACCGTGAGGAGACGGGTAGAGGCGGGGATCTGCCTTAAACGCAGAAAGCGGCCGTCTGCAGGCCGCCCTCAGGTAAGTATCAAGGCAACTTAGCCCTGGCGCGCTTTATAACGCGGCGCGGTCTTGTTGATGATGTAGACGCGACCCTTGCGGCGAACCAACTGGTTGTCGCGGTGGCGGGCCTTCAAGGCCTTGAGGGAGTTCTTGATCTTCATGGTCTTGCCTGTCGGATGGGCCTGCGGTCAGGCCGAATTGAAAGGCGCGCCAAAAGCGCGCCGGATTTCGTTGTCAGGCTCATAGACGAGCCGGCTTGTCCCTGTCAACCATGTCGGCGGATACGCCGCGCGCGGAACAGAACCCGCATTGCCTGCCATTGTAGGTTTTGGGATGGTCAAGCTGACGTCAACGGAGATCGATGCGATGCGAGCGCATTTTCTGATCATTGGCCTGTTTTCGGCGCTGCTGGCCATGCCTGCCGCCGCCCAGGAGTGCGACCCTGCCGACGAAAGCCAGACGGGCATGAGTATCTGCGCCGACGCCGGCTACAAGGCGGCCGACCAGAAGCTTAATGCGACCTATGGCGAGATCGTGAAGCGGCTTGCCGATGATGCCGACGGCAAAAAGCTTCTGCAGACGTCGCAACGCGCCTGGATCACTTTCCGCGATGCCGCATGCGCATTTTCGGCGGGCGGCGTCGAAGGCGGGTCGGTCTACCCCATGATCCTGTCCGGCTGCCTGGAAGGCCTGACGGAAATCCGCGCCGAACAACTCGGCGAATATCTGAAATGCGAAGAGGGCGACATGAGCTGCCCGGCGCCTGGATAAGTAGCCTTAGTCGCGACTGGTCAGCCGCGTGAAGTGGCCCATCTTGCGGCCCGACCGCGCCTCGGACTTGCCGTAGAGGTGCATGACGACATTTCGTTCGCCGAGCAATTCAGGGGCGCGCAAAACATCGTCGCCGATCAGGTTTTCCATGACGCAATCCGAATGGCGGGCCGTGCCGCCGAGTGGCAGGCCGCAAATGGCGCGAATATGCTGCTCGAACTGCGAGACAGCGCAGGCGGCCTCCGTCCAGTGGCCGGAATTGTGGACGCGCGGCGCGATCTCGTTGACCAGCAGCGCGCCATCGGCCAGCACAAAAAATTCGACCCCGATCACCCCGACATAGTCGAGTGCCTCAAGAATCGCGAAGGCGCTTTTTTGCGCAACCAAGGCGGTTTCGGCCAAAATTGCCGCCGGCAGGGTGGATATATGGAGAATGCCGTTGCGGTGGACGTTTTCGGCAGGATCGTAAGCGGCGAGCGCGCCATCGAGGCCGCGCGCTGCGATCACCGAGATTTCGCGCTCGAAGCGGACGAGCGCTTCGAGAATCAGCGGAACGCCACCCATCGCCGCGCAGGTTCCGGCAAAACCGCCGGCCGCTACATTGCGGAAGACGCGCTGACCCTTGCCATCATAGCCGAGCCGTCTTGTCTTGAGCACGCCGCTGCCGTCGAAGGTTTTAAGGGCTGCGACGAGATCCGCATCGTTTGCCACGGGAAGAAAAACGGCCGTTGATATGCCGGCCGCGTTGAGGAACTGTTTTTCGGTGACCCGGTCCTGGCTGATTTCGAGCGCCGCCGGCGGCGGATAGACCGCCACGGCGGCCGCCAGATTGCGGGCAGCCTCCACCGGCACATTCTCGAATTCGTAGGTCACCACGGCGCACGCGGCCGCCAGTTCCGCCAGCGCCGTCGAATCGTCGTAGGCAGCCACAATCTGCCGGCTGGCGACTTGCGCGGCCGGGCAATCCACCTGCGGCTCCAGCACGATCGTGCGGTAGCCGAGTCTTGCCGCGGCCATGGCCAGCATGCGCCCCAGTTGTCCGCCGCCGATGA
>JBGTLX010000602.1:0-4708 GCA_041743855.1 Rhizobiaceae bacterium
CGGCGGCATCCGCGCCGCGCTGGACATGGAGGCCGCGCCGCTGTCGCCTGGCGATTTCATCGGCAAGTGGATGAGCCTTGTCGGGCCGGCGGCAGAAGCCGTTTCGGCCAACATGCTGATGACTTCGAGCGAGCGCCAGACGGCGCTGGAGCGCATCTCGATCCGCTATTCGATCGCCAATCTCAGGACCTTTCCCTGTGTCTCGATCCTCGAGGGCAAGGGACGGCTGGCGCTGCACGGAGCCTGGTTCGACATTTCGACCGGCGAGCTTTGGGTGATGAACCGGGAAACCGGCGACTTCGAGCGCCCGGATATCGGCTGAGCGCTTCGGCGTCGCGGTCCGCGATTCGCCGAGCGCGGTTGCGGTTGGTCCACGCCCCACTTACATCGAGGCCAGCCCGCCATCCGAAAAAATTCAAGGACCGACAGATGACCCCGATCGATCTCGACCAGCATCCGCTGACCCATTGGAGCGGACCGCTCGGCCTCCCCGGTTTCGACCGGATAGAGGACAATGATTTCGGCCCCGTCTTCGAGGCGGCGTTGAAGGCTCATGCGCGGGAGATCGACGCCATCGCCGGCAATCCGGCCACTCCGACGGTCGAGAACACGCTGGCAGCACTCGAACTCGCCGGCGATCCTCTCGACCGCGTCTCCGCGATCTTCTGGTGCCGGGCGGGCGCCCACACCAATGATGCGATCCAGGCGATGGAGCGCGACATCTCGCCGAAAATGTCGCGCCATTTTTCCGCGATCTCGATGAACGAAAAGCTGTTTGCCCGCCTTGACGATCTGCATTCCCGCCGATCGGAACTCGGCCTCGATACTGAGACGCTGCGTGTGCTCGAAAAGACCTGGAAGGGCTTCGTCAAGGCGGGCTCGAAGCTCGACGCCGAGGGCAAGAAGCGGCTGGCCGCGATCAACGAGGAACTGTCCTCGCTCGGCACGACTTTCGGCCAGAACGTGCTCGCCGACGAAAAGGAGTGGGTGCTGTTCCTGTCCGAAAAGGACCTTGCCGGCCTGCCCGAATTCCTGAAGGGCGCGATGGCGCAAGCAGCCGAGTCGCGGGGCAGGAAGGGCGAGTACGCCGTCACCCTGTCGCGCTCGATCTACGAGCCGTTCACGACCTTTTCCGAGCGCCGCGATTTGCGCGAAAAGGCGTTCCGGGCGTTTGCCGGCCGCGGCGATACCGGCGGCGCAACCGACAATGGCGATGTCGTGAAGAACATGCTGCGGCTGCGCGCCGAGAAGGCGAAGCTTGTCGGCTACGGCTCCTACGCGGCGTTAAAGCTCGACGACAGCATGGCCAAGACGCCGTCTGCCGTGATGGCGCTGCTCGAACCGGTCTGGGACAAAGCGCGCGAGAAGGCGGCCGTGGACCAGGCCGAATTGCAGTGGCTCGCGGCGTCGGCGGGCAGCAACGACAGAATAGAGGCCTGGGACTGGCGTCACTATCAGGAGAAGCTGCGGGCCGAGAAATACGCTTTCGACGAGGCCGAACTGAAGCCGTATTTGCAACTCGAACGGATCATCGAAGCCTGCTTCGACGTGGCGACGCGCTTGTTCGGCGTCACCTTCGTCGAGCGGCAGGGCATCGCCGCCTGGCACCCCGATGTCCGCATCTTCGAGGTCCGCAACGCGAACGGCAGTCTTCGCGGACTTTTCCTCGCCGACTATTTCGCACGGCCGTCGAAGCGGTCCGGAGCCTGGATGAGTTCGTTGCAATCGGGCTACCGGCTGGGCAAAGGGTCGAAGCCGGTCATCTACAATGTCATGAATTTCGCCAAGCCGGCCGCGGGCGAGGCGGCGCTGCTGTCGCTCGACGAGGCGAAGACCCTGTTCCACGAATTCGGCCATGCGCTGCATGGCATGCTGACCGACATTCACTGGCCGTCGCAGTCGGGCACCTCCGTGCCGCGCGATTTCGTCGAGCTGCCCTCGCAGCTTTACGAGCACTGGCTGACCGTGCCGGCCATCCTCGAAAAGCACGCGCTGCACCATAGGACCGGCGAGCCGATGCCCAAGGAACTGCTCGACAAGATGGTGGCGGCGCAGACCTTCGACGCCGGCTTCAGGACGGTCGAATTTACCTCGTCGGCGATGGTCGACATGGCCTATCACGCGCGCTCCGACGCGCCGGATAATCCGGCGGCCTTCGAGGCCGAAACGCTGAAGAACCTCGACATGCCCGACGCGATCGTGATGCGCCACCGCACACCGCATTTCACGCATGTCTTTTCGGGCGACGGCTATTCGGCCGGCTACTATTCCTACATGTGGTCGGAAGTGCTCGACGCCGACGCCTTCGCCGCCTTCGAGGAGACCGGCGATCCCTTCAACCCGCAACTGGCCGAAAAGCTGCGCAAGCACATCTACGCCGCCGGCGGTTCGGCCGATCCGGAAGATCTGTACAAGGCTTTCCGCGGGAAGATGCCGAGCCCCGAGGCCATGATGGAAAAACGAGGACTTGTCTGACAGCGGTGGTTGCCGTCATGTAAGTTTCAACAAAAGTTCATCCAGACGCAATCTCCCTGCCATGTGACAGGCAGACTTTCCCGGGCGTGTTCAAAGCCAAACCGGGAGAAAGCCATGAACCATCATTCCAAATTGACGCGCCGCTCGCTGCTGGCTTCGGCTGGAGCAGCCGGCCTTGTCGGGGTTTCAGGACTGGCCATGCCGTCCTATTCGCGCGCGGCTGCACGGCCAGTCTTCACCCATGGCGTGCAGTCGGGCGATGCCGGCATGAATTCCGGCATGATCTGGGCGCGGGTCGACCGGCCCTCGCGCATCATGTTCGACGTGTCGACGACGGAAAGTTTCTCCAAGGCGGTCAGGCTCCCGTCGCTCGACGCCACGCCCGAGGGCGACTACGCCGTCAAGCGCTTGTTGACCGAGCTTGCCTCCGATCAGGACATTTTCTACCGCATGACCGCCGTCGACCTGAGCGATGCCAACGGTGTCTCCGAAGCGATCGTCGGACGCTTCAAGACCGCGCCCGCATCCAAGCGAAACATACGTTTCGCCTGGTCCGGCGACACCGCCGGCCAAGGCTGGGGCATCGACGAGAAGGGCATGTACACCTATGCGACCATAGCCGGACATACGCCGGATTTCTTTCTGCATTCCGGCGACACGATCTATGCCGACGGGCCTCTGAAAGACGAAGTCGACCTGAAGGACGGCGCCAAATGGGTCAACAAGATCGTCATCGACGAGAAGCGCAAGGTCGCCGAAACACTGGAAGAGTATCGCGGCCAGTGGAAATACAATCTGATGGACACCAACCTGCAGATGATGAACGCCATGCTTCCGACCTTCTTCCAGTGGGACGATCATGAGGTCGTCAACAATTGGTCCGCTTCCAAGGATTTGTCCGCCGACGACCGCTACACCGTGAAATCGGTGCCGCTTCTTACCTCGCGGGCGGCCCGCGCATTCCACGAAATGACACCGATCCGCTTCGAGCCGGCAGAACCGGGCCGCGTCTATCGCAAGATCGCCTATGGTCCGTTGCTCGACGTGTTTTTCCTCGATCTGCGCTCCTATCGCGGCGCCAACGGTCCAGCCATGCAGGACACGATGACGGCCGAATCGCGCGTGCTGGGAGAAGAACAGACCAAGTGGCTGAAGCGCGAACTGGCCAACTCCAGGGCGACGTGGAAGGTCATTGCCTCCGACATGCCGCTCGGCATCATCGTGTGGGACAACGGCGCCGACAAGACGGGCGCCGAAGCGGTCGCCAATGGCGACAGCGGTCCCGCGAAGGGCCGGGAGCTCGAAATCGCCGATCTGCTGCGCTTTATAAGGAGCGCCGGCATCGACAACACCGTCTGGCTCACCGCCGACGTCCATTACACGGCAGCGCACTACTACAATCCCGACAAAGCTCAGTTCCAGGATTTCAACCCGTTCTGGGAGTTCGTCTCCGGTCCGATCCATGCCGGCACGTTCGGTCCGGGAGACCTCGACATGACATTCGGCCCCGAGCTGAAATATGTGAAGGCGCCGACCGCCGAGCAGGGGCAGAACCTGCCGCCGTCGGCGGGCTTGCAGTTTTTTGGCCTCGTCGACATTGACGGCTTGACGGAGCAGATGACGGTTCGGCTGATGGACCGGGACGACACGGAGCTCTACAAGGTCACACTCGATCCGATCCGGTCGGCCTGAGGCGCGGAAGCCGGATCGGGATTCTGCCGCTGGCACAACAGACTTTGAAGGACAGCCAACAAGGCTGCGCATAAGGGCGAATCCGGGCTAAGGGATGGCGTCGGCATGCTGTCAAGCAGGCCGACGCACGATGAAGCCCGGACATCTCCCGCATGACACAGACGCCTTCTGCTTCTACCGCCGACAACTACGCCGCCTTTCGCCACAGCGCATTCCTGCGCTTCTGGACGGCGCGCTTTCTCGCCACCTTCTCGACCCAGATCGTGTCGGTGGCGGTCGGCTGGCAGATCTACGATCTCACCCGCGATCCGTTCGATCTGGGCCTGGTCGGCATCATCCAGTTCCTGCCGTCGCTGCTGCTGGTGCTGGTGACCGGCGAGGTGGCGGACCGTTTCGGCCGCCGTCTCATCATGGGGCTGGCGGCCGTTCTGGAAGCGTTCTGCGCGCTGGCGCTGCTGTGGCTGGCCTTTCGCGGCCTGACCGGTCCGGGTCCGATCTTCGCGGTGCTGGCGGTGTTCGGCATCGCCCGCGCCTTCTTCGG
>JBGTLX010000603.1:0-2512 GCA_041743855.1 Rhizobiaceae bacterium
ACTGTCACGAGGTTTCCGCATGATGGATCGCGGTAGTGGTGCGGAGGATGGGGAAGCCTCCACAATATTGGTTGCGCTGCACGAGGCGCGGCGCGACCGGCTCGATCTCCCCGTTACCTTCGACCGCCGCGAACTCGACCACATCCTGCGGCTGTATGGACGCATGGTGGCCGCCAACGAGTGGCGCGACTATGCGATCGACCATCTTTCCGACCGCGCCGTCTTCTCCGTATTCCGGCGCAGTAGCGAAATTCCGCTTTATCAGATCGTCAAGACGCCGAAACTGGCGCGCAAGCAGGGCGCATGGTCGGTGGTTTCGGCGACCGGCCTCATCCTGAAAAGGGGCCAGGAGCTTGCCCGCGTGCTCGGCGTCTTCGACAAGGCGCTGAAACTGGTCAAGGCTTAGAGCATCGGACCGAAAAGTGGAATCCGGTTTTCGGATTATTCCGATGCTCATTAAAATTGCTAGATCGCCCACGGCGACTAGGCGCGGAATCGGCGCTCCGGCAGCGACGCTGGATCGGGTTCGCCCTGCGCCCCGCCGTTCATCGCGATCTGCATGAACACGGTGTCGAGCCAGCGCCCATGCTTGTAGCCCGAGCCTTCGAGCCTGCCGCAATGGCGGAAGCCGAGGGCTTCGTGCAGGCGGACCGACGGGCTGTCGGGCGATCCATCGCCAATGACCGCGATCATCTGTCGAAAGCCTAGCGCTTGCGCCTCATCTAGCAGTCTTTGCAGCAGCCGTTTTCCGATGCCTTGGCCTTTATGCTCCGGCGCGACATAAACCGAATTCTCGACGATGAACCGATAGGCCGGCCTTGGCCGGAAAGGGCCGGCATAGGCGTAGCCGGCGATCTGCCCGGCGGCGTCCACCGCGACCACATAGGGAAGGCCGCCTTCGGCCAGCACCTGGAACCGAGCCGCCATGTCGGCCCGGTCTGGCGCTTCCAGTTCGTAGCTCGCCGTGCCGTTGGAGACCGCATCGGCGTAGATCGCGGTGACCGCATCGAGATCTGCGGTCGTCGCGCTACGGACTAGAATTCTGCTCATTTTTTCGGCGCGTTGTTTGAACTGCCCGAATGAAGCAGCCGTCGCGCCAAAAGAAAAGGGCGGCCGTTGGGCCGCCCCGATCATTCTTGGCTTTGCTCGCGCTATTCGCGGTTGCCCATGAAGTGCAGCAGGAACGAGAACAGGTTGATGAAGTCGAGATAGAGCGTCAGCGCGCCCATGATCGCCTTGCGGCCGGAGACGAGCGCGTCGTCGCCGTCGAAATACATCTCCTTGATCTTCTGCGTGTCGTAGGCGGTCAGGCCGGCAAAGATCAGCACGCCGATCGCCGAGATGGCGAACTGCAGAGCCGAAGACTGCAGGAAGATGTTGACCACCATGGCGATGATCAGTCCGATCACGCCCATCACGAGGAACGTGCCCATGCCGGTCAGGTCGCGCTTGGTCGTGTAGCCCCAGAGCGACAGGCCGCCGAAGGCGGTCGCCGTGATGAAGAAGGTCTGCACGATGCTGGCGCTGGTATAGACCAGGAAGATCGACGACAGCGACAGGCCCATGAGACCGGCGAACACCCAGAACGAGGTCTGGGCGGCCGACAGGCTCATCGAGTGGACGCGAGCGCTTAGGTAGAAAACCATGCCCAGCGGCGCCAGCATGACGACCCAGCGCAGCGGCGAGCCATAGAGCAGCGCGCCGAACGAGGTCAGCATCTTGCCGTTGCCGAGCGTCGCCACGGCGGCGGCCGGATCGTTGGTCGTGGCCATCATCATCGTCGCCAGCGCCGCGACGCCGGTGATGCCGAGGCCGAGCGCCATCAGATTATAGACCTTGAGCATATAAGCGCGCAGGCCCTGGTCGATGCTGGCGTCCGCGCGCACGCCCGCATTGATGGGGCGCGGTTGGTAGTTGCGAAGGGGTTCAGCCATTTTATTCCTCACTTGCTTGTGCCCCGTCCGGTGTCGGGCGCTTGTTAAACTTGCGCCCAGGCGCCGCTGGCGGGGCTCCAGCATGCCTGTGCGTGAATATGATGATTCTTGGGCGTCAGGACAAGACCTGTATCGCAATGCAACCGATCGTGATTACCGCGAGCCTGCCGCTACAGATTTCTCAGGACGGGCGCAGCCTTCTGGCCGAGCACGCGCCAGGTTCCGACGAGACCGATGCCGACGGTCAACACCAGCGAAAGTAAGATCGTGGCAACGGCTACCTCCGGCAGAAAACTCGACGGCAGCATCATGATTCGCGCCACCACGAACCATGCGGCGATGCCGCCCGCAAGCAGCGCGAAGATCGCGGTTGCCAGCCCGATCAGCAGATACTCCAGCGAAAACGCCGCGATCAGCGTGCGGCGGGTCGCGCCGAGCGTCTTCAGCACCACCGCATCGTGGATGCGGGCGCGATTTCCCGCAGCAAGCGCTCCAGACAGTACGAGCACGGATGCGATCAGCGCCACGCTTGCCGCGGCGCGAATGGCCGTTCCGAGTTGCGCGACTATGCGGTTGAC
>JBGTLX010000604.1:0-7993 GCA_041743855.1 Rhizobiaceae bacterium
GCCGCCGGGCGGCACGAGCTGCGCCGGCGGGTCGATGACGATGCCGGGCGTCGTGGTGCGCAACTGCACCCACTTGCCGGCCAAGTCGGCGCCGACGGTCATGTTGTAGATGAAGGCTCCGCCGCCGGGCACGCAGTCGACATCGCCGGTTTCGACCTTGAAGCAGGCCTCGTCGCTTGGGGGCGGCGGCGGCTCGCAGCCGGTTACATCGATGACGATCTCCGTCGGATCGCCGGTTCTGTAATCGCCGTCGTCAGGCAATAAGGGATCGTGCGACGGGATCTCGATGGATGGACCGCCTGCGCGGGCGGCTTTCACGAAGGCCTGGTTTTCGACCATGGTGGCGGCCGGAAAGGCCGGCTGATCGATTTTCGCGGTGATGCGGATGGAGACGGAGCGTTCGTTCGGACTGCCCGCGCCGTCGAGATCGGACGCGGAGATGCGGAAGTCCGGGATGGTCAGCGTGTCGTTCGGATCTACGGTCGAACCGACCGCATGGGCAGGCATAGCGCCGCCGCCGGCATCCGTCCCGTCGCCGCCGATGGCGACATCGACGATCTGGAGACCGGCCGGAAGCTGGTCGCGCAAGTCGAAACGAACGCTGGCAAGATTGGCGGCCACCGCCTCGGTCAAGAACGTCTCCGGATGGCCGCGTACCCCGAAGCGGAGCTTATAAACGACATAGTCGCAGTTCTTCTGCACGCCCGTCTTTTCAAAGAAGGGCGTAATCGAGCCGTGGTCGGGATGCAGTTCCCGGCCGGTTTCAAGCCGGAGCTCAGGCGTTTGCGCCAGACCCTGCTGCGGCATGATGGCGGCGAGCACGAGCCCGGCCGCCACCAGCCAGCGCGCGGGGCGCAGGGCTTTGGACAGGGGTTTCATGATCGTTTCCATGACGGTTGCCGTGGGGCGTTGGGCGAGCGGGAAAGGTGCTGACATGGTCATGTTCCCCTCCCTCACGGTTCGCAGCCGAGGGCGGGCGTCGCGAGCGGCGCGACAACCTTGCAGCACGGGTAGTAGCCGCCTGCGTCCGCGTCGGCCTGCTTGTAAAAGCACAGGCCGACATCGACCGTCTCGCCGGGAAGATAGCCGCTCATCCCGAGGGTGAAGGGTTCTCCCGGCAACCGGGTCTGCTGAAGCGGGGAGACGCTCATGCCGGGCGTCCTGGAGTCGGCCTTGAGCGAATCGCCGCCAAGGCCCGCCACGTCGCGGAGATAGAGATCGGCCTCGAGCCCGGCCGGCGTGCAGTAATACTCGACCGCCTCGATATCGATGCAGGGAGGATAGTCGCCGGGCGGCGGGAAATCCGGTGGCCAGAGCGGATCCGGATAATCGCCCGGATAGGGGATTTGCTCGTAATAGCCGGCGCGCCCTTCGCAGGGCCGCCACACTTCGACGTCGCCAACATGGCCTTCGACGTCCGGATCCTCGAACAGGCCGTCGAAATCGACGAACCAGGATCCGAAGGGCGGCTCGTTGGCCGGCCGCACCAGAGCGCTCGACGTGATCTGCACGCCGTGAACCGCCAGCGGCCCGCCGGGGCTAAGCTGGTCGGCGAATTCGGGATTGTCCCGCAGCCGGTCGCCGGTCTTGACCAGTGTTTCGGCGCAGGCGTTCTGGTTGAAGAAGCCTTGTCCGTCATACCCATATTGCAGGTCGATGCCGCCGGCGGATTGCCGGTGGCCTTCCGGGAAGCCGACCGCGTAGGTCTGCGGCACCGCAACCCAGATCGATTCGGTCGCCGGATCGTCGGGGCTTTCGCGCCAGTAGCGCAGCGTTTCGGCGTTGCCGGAATTGGCGAACTGGCTGTAGTCGAAGCGGTTCTGCGTCTCGCCGCGCTGGGCCAGATACATCATGCCTCGATTGTCGAAGACGATGTCGGTGACGGCCAGGTCTTGCTCGGCCTCGACCGTCAACTCCCAGCGCGGGTCGCCGGCGAAGGTTCCGTTGCGCATGATGCCGACGGACCAGATTTCAGCCGCCTCGCCGACGGCGTAATAAAGACGTTTGCCGTGGACGGCGACGCCCCAGACGCGCCGTTCGTCCTGCGTGTAGCCCCAGGTGCCCGGGTCCTCGCTGTCGAAGGCTGCGCCGCCGATGTCCATCACGGCGCCGTCGTCGGCGGTCTCGGCCAGGCCGCGCGTCGGCCGTCCGGTGACGCCATGATCGAACGTGTCGATCAAGGCGCCGTCCGGGCCGATGCGATGCACCAGGCCGGTGTCCAGGTCGGATGCGAAAAACTGCCTGTGCGCCTTGTCGAAGGCAATGTCGGCGATGCCGGGACCGCTGTTGGCGTCGATGTCGGCAAACAGCGCGACCGCGCCGGTGACGCCGTCGATCCGCCAGATCGAGCCGGGGCCGCCGCCATTGTTTTCAGCAAACTGACCTTCCATGAAGGTCGCGCCTTCCGCCCCTCGCCGCTGGCGTTCCGGACGACCGTCGCCGTCGCTATCGGGAGTCACGATGCGGATGCCATGCAGGGAACTCGCCGCCGCATAGAGGTCCGGAATGCCGGAGGGAACTCCGTCGCGCAAGCCGTCATCGAAGGTCAGGCCGAAGACCTGCCCAATCTGGCCGGCAAGCACCTCGAAGGGCGGCGGCGTAAAGACGAGTTGGCCCGCAGGCGGTCCGCCGAGCGCGTTGACGTCGAAAACGCGCAACGTCGCGCGTTCCATGTCGATGAAGGTTTCCTCGACGGGATCGACGCCGGGCGGCAGGCCCTCTTCGATGCCGGGAATGATGGCGCCGGAAAATCCGGTCACCGCCATCGATCCGGGATAGATGATCTGTGTTCCGGACGCGGGCGCGTAGGGCGGCGGATCGATCGGCGCGTCGTCGAAGAGCTCTTCGTCGGCAAATTCCGCGTCGCCATCGGCTGCGTCCTGCGCCTGTCCGGGAGCAGCCATCCAGAGACTGCCCGCCAGCGCCAGCGCAAGCAGGCCGCTGGTCGAGACGAGCGTGCCGCGCAGGCGCGCGACCGCGCTCGAGCCTGACAGGAAACCGGGCAAAACGGCGCGCTGCATGTGACGATCCCCGAACAAGGCCGGAGAAGCGACGGCGGCTCGAACGCCTCCGCAAACGGGACGTTCAGCGCCGGCGTTTTCCCCTCGTACCGATTTTCCCGCCTTGTTTTTGGGCACGATACGCCCGGCCTTACGCCGGGTCAACGGAATCAGGGCGAAACCCAACGCGTCCGTTCCATTGCTGAAACGGCGGTCGCGCCGGATTTCGCCCGCTGACCCGCACCGATCAGTGTGTCTGGTCATGGCTGTTCCTTTCCGGGCCGCACCATGCGGCTCACGAAGGATCAGTCGCTGGCGGCACGGGAAAGGTTCAGAGAAATCGCAACCTCACCCATGGAAGGCAGCCAATCGGCCAACGCCATGAAACGATTCGGCGCCGAGCGCGTTCGGAGGGCTATCAAACGGAGTCACCATGCTTAAATTTCTCGGCGGAACAATCGGCTTAATCTTCCTCGTTGGGCTAGTGGTGGTGGTCGGCATCCTGATGCTGATTTTCTGACTGCGGCGACGCGAGCGGGAATACGCGGGCCTCGCCCGGAGGATTTCAATCGACGTCAATCTCTATGAGGCAGGGTTTGTTCAGCGATCTTGCGTGCTTCAACGCCGCCGCCAGGCCGGCTGCCGAGGCCAGTTTCTCGGTTATTATGCCGTATGCCCCGGCGAGCTTGCCGAAATCGGGCGGAGCGGGCGAGACGCCGACCGGTTCGACGCCGACATTGCGCATCGAGGTTTCGATCTCGCGATAGCCGCGATTGTTCCAGACGACGAAGATCACCGGCGTTGCGGCGTCGGTCGCGGCGCCTAATTCCGAGAGCGTGAACTGGAAGCCGCCGTCGCCAGAGAGGCAAATGACAGGCGCGTCGGGCACGGCGAGCGCCGCCCCGATGGCAGCGGGCGGTCCGAAACCGAGCGCGCCGAAGCCGGTCGCCGCGTTGAACCAGCCGCCCGGCCGGTCATGATCGTAGTAAAGGTTTGCCGCATAGACCGGCTGCGTCGAATCGCCGACGATGATCGACCCCGGCAGCGCGTCGCGGATGATTTCGACCATCTCGACTTGCGCGCGCATGTCGTCCGCGAGACCGGCCCATGCCGCTTCGCGCGCCGCCCCAGCGCGCTCCGCGCCCGGCGTTTTTTTGGCCTCCGGCATGCTTTCGCCGTCACCCAGCGCCTCTAGGATTTGCCCCAGCGCCACGCCGCAATCCGCCGCGATGGAGACGCTGGCCGGCCTGCGACGCAGTTGCTCCGCGTCGATGTCGATCCGCACCATGTCGGACGGCAGCACGATGTCGCCGCCATACATCTCGTAGTCGGTCGGGCCGAATTCGGTCCCGGCCGCGATCACCAGATCGGCATCGGCAATCAGCGCGCGCACCGCCTCCAGGCTCGGGCTGGCGGGAATGCCGAGCGGGTGCTTGTGAAGACAGCCCCGCGCATTGACGGTCATGACGACCGGAGCGTCGATGCGTTCGGCGAACCGCCTCAGAATTGCCTCGGCGCGCTTGGCGCCGCCGCCGGCAAGGATCAGCGGGCGGCTGGCCGAACCGATCAGCTTGGCCGCAGCCTTGATCGCCGCTGGGTCGGGTGAAGGCGGCGATGCCGTTTTGAGATCGGCGACGAGATCGCCGGCGGGCAGCACCATGACGTCGGTCGGAATTTCGATATGGACCGGACCGGGACGGGCCGAAGCGAACAAGGAAAAGGCGCGGCCGAGCGCAGCCGGCAGTTGATCGGCCGTTTCGATCCGCAAGGCGAGCAGCGCCACCTTGGCCATCATGCCAAGCTGGTCGGGCAATTCGTGCAGATGACCGAGCCCCTTGCCGAGCGTCGGCGTCGCGTTGACGCCGGAGATGACCAGTATGGGGACGGAGTCGGCGCGCGCCTGGCCCATGGCGGTGATCGTGTTGGTGAGGCCGGGACCGGTGATCACGAAGGCGACACCGGGCTTGCCCGAAACGCGCGCATAGCCGTCGGCCATGAAACCCGCGCCCTGCTCGTGGCGCGGCGTTATGTGGCGGATCGCCGAGCGCGCCAGACCGCGATAGAGTTCGACCGTGTGGACGCCGGGTATGCCGAACACGGTGTCGACGCCATGCGCCTCCAGCAGGCTTACGAGCGCCTCGCCGACAGTCGGCTGGTTCTGCGCGGCGCTCATGCTCTCGACACTGGTTGCGTCAGGTAGGTCCGCGATGGCTGTATGTTCACAAGTTCCTCCGCTTTGGCGGTTTGGCCCGTATCTCTGCGGCAATAACCATTTGCCGACGGCTTCGGCAATGGTTCAAAACCAAGGTTGACGGAGGCAAGCCGCCCGGTCCATCCTGTCTCAGGGACGCGAATTCGTGACGGGTAATGGGTCCAGTGTCTTCCAGCGCGATGGCGCGCATGTGCGAGCAGCCGGCATGAGTTCGGCCGGAGCGGCGCTTGCTGATGCCCCGGCGCTCCCGCAAGGCGCGGCCGAAGCCATCCACATCGAGGATCTGCACAAGAAATTCGGCGCGCTGCATGTGCTGAAGGGGGTTTCGCTGTCGGCCCGCGACGGCGACGTGGTCGCCGTCATCGGCGGCAGCGGGTCCGGCAAATCGACGCTGCTGCGCTGCATCAACTGCCTCGAAAACCCGACCAGCGGCATCATCCGCGTCAATGGCGAGGAAATCCTGCTCAAGGCCGACAGCCACGGCAACACCGTCCCTGCCGACCGCCGCCAGATCGAGCGCATCCGCTCCAAACTCGGCATGGTGTTCCAGAGCTTCAACCTGTGGAGCCACATGACGCTGATCGAGAATGTCATCGAGGTGCCGGTCCATGTGCTCGGCGTCAAGCGCGACGAGGCCAGCGCCAGCGCCGAAAAACTGCTGGAGCGGGTCGGGCTCGCCGAAAAACGCGATGTCTATCCGGCGTTTCTCTCCGGCGGCCAGCAGCAGCGCGGCGCGATCGCGCGGGCGCTGGCGATCCAGCCGCGCGTCATGCTGTTCGACGAGCCGACCTCGGCGCTCGACCCGGAACTGGTCGGCGAGGTGCTCAAGGTCATCGCCGATTTGGCGCGCGAGGGCCGCACCATGATCCTCGTCACCCACGAGATGAAATTTGCCCGCGAGGTCGCGACGCATGTCGTCTACCTCTACAACGGGACGGTCGAGGAGGAGGGGCCGCCGGAACAGCTGTTCGGCGCCCCGAAATCGGAACGGCTGAAGCAATTCATACGGTCGGTGGGCTGAACAGGCCCATCACCGCATGACACGAGGGAAAAGAAAACTGGAACAGGGAGATATCAAGATGAAGCACATGCTCAAGACTGCAGCGGCTGCCGCCGCTTTCGTAATCGCCGCGGCAGGCTTCGCCGCCGCCCAACAAGTCAAGGTCGGCTTTTCGCCCGAAGCCTATCCGCCCTTCTATTCCGCCGACGCCTCCGGCAACTGGACGGGATGGGAAGTCGACATCGCCAACGCCATCTGCGCCGAAGCCAAGTTCGAATGCGTGCTGACGCCGATCCCGTGGGACGGCCTGATCCCGGCGCTGACCACAAAAAAGATCGACGCCATCATGAACTCGATGTCGATCACCGAGGAGCGTAAGAAGACGATCGACTTCTCCGACAAGTACTACAACACCCCGACCGCCATCATCGGGCCGAAGGGCGAGGCATTCGGGGCGACGCCCGCCGACATCAAGGGCAAGATCATCGGCGTCCAGGTGTCCACGACGCATTCGGCCTACGCCAAGAAGCACTTCACCGAAGCCGCCGAAATCAAGGAATACCAGACCCAGGACGAAGCCAATCAGGATCTCGCCGCCGGACGTATCGACGCCACGCAGGCGGATTCGATCGCGCTCGACGCCTTCCTGAAGACCGAGCAGGGCATGGCCTGCTGCGACCTCAAGGGCAATGTCGCCGAAGATCTCGAAGTCCTCGGACCGGGCGTCGGCGCGGGCGTGCGCAAGGAAGACACCGAGTTCAAGGAAAAGATCAACGCCGCCATCAAGGCGATCCGCGCCAACGGCAAGTACCAGGAGATCACCAAGAAGTACTTCGATTTCGACATTTTCGGCGCCGAGAGCTGACCGAAAAGCTATGACATGCGTCCGCGGCTAGAGGGAATGCGGGAGAAAAAACCCGGAACGGGACGCCCGCCACGACATAGAATGGGACCGGGCCGATCGAAGCATTTCTTCTTCCGCTGTCGCAGGTGAGCATTGTCGACCTGCTGGCCCTGAGCCCGCCCGGCTGGGGTGGCAACCTGCTTCGCGGGCTGTTCAAATCGCTGCAGATCGCAATCGGCGCGTTCGGGTTCGGCCTGCTGATAGGCATCGGCGGCGCCTACGGCAAGCTCTATGGCGGGCCGGTCGCGCGCGACCTGCTCGAAGTCTACACCACCATCGTGCGCGCCGTTCCCGAACTGGTGCTGATCCTGCTCCTCTATTTCGCCGGCACCGACCTCATCAACCGCGTTCTCGAAGCCCTCGGCTACCAGCGCATAGACATCAACGGGCTGGTCGCGGGCATCTGGGTGCTGGCCTTCGTGCAGGGGGCCTACGCGACCGAGGTGATCCGCGGCGCGATCCTGTCCATCCCGCAAGGCCAGATCGAGGCGGCCCGCGCCTACGGCATGTCGCCGGGACTGCTGCTGCGCCGCATCACGCTGCCGGCGATGCTGCCTTTTGCCATCCCTGGGCTCGCCAACCTGTGGCTGATCGCCACCAAGGACACGGCGCTGCTGGCGATCGTCGGCTTCAGCGAACTGACGCAGGAAACACGCACCGCGGCCGGCCAGACCAAGGCCTATTTCACCTTCTTCATGGCCGCCGGCGCGCTCTATCTGACCGTGACACTGGTCTCCAACGTCGTTATCGCGCGCGTCGAGAACTGGTCGCGGCGCGGCATGCCCTCGGTTTCGGGGGACGCGCGATGAGCGAGGCCGTCCCGAGCCCCGTCATCGAGTTCGCGGCGCGCAGCCCGTGGCTGCAGCCGCATCGCATCG
>JBGTLX010000605.1:0-3162 GCA_041743855.1 Rhizobiaceae bacterium
TGGGTTTTGGGCGGAGGAAATCTTGATAGACGCGGAACCACAGGACTCACGCCCGGCAGGAACACCACGCAGATCTAAGTCATTGAAATGGCGCGAGTGACGGGGCTCGAACCCGCGACCTCCGGCGTGACAGGCCGGCACTCTAACCAACTGAGCTACACCCGCGCATCGACGAGGGCCCGGAGGCGTGCTGCGTCGTTGGGGCTGGATAAGGGGTTCGCCGCTGGGTGTCAAGCGCGCCGGGAAAGGCATTTCGGGCCTCAGCTGCGGAAGTTTTCCCGATACCGGTAACCCGGGCTCTCGGTCCTTGGGCCATTGCGTCTGCCGTACCGAATTCATCGACCGGACTGTTCGGAATTTCCTTGCGGGAGGCCGCTGATGCGCTTAAACGTCCGGCCCTGCACGGGCGATTAGCTCAGTTGGTAGAGCGCTTCGTTTACACCGAAGATGTCGGCGGTTCGAGCCCGTCATCGCCCACCATTTATCTCTGCCAGGTCACGATCTTCGAGACCCTGCTAGGCGCACCCGATCCCTAGGGCCGGGTGCAGACGCAACTTCGGCATGGTGCGAGGCAAGACCCTCGGCTAGTCGACGCGCTTAAGCGACGGAACCAAATTGCTGTTTTCCTGTTGCTGAAGCAAATGGAGATCACAATGTGAACCGGCTGCTGAACGCCATTTCGCGCATCGTTGAATCTTGGCCGGCGAAAACGGCTGATCTCAAGCCGATGGAAAGGCAGCGAAGATGATCCGTCTCATTCTGTTCGGCGCGGTCGGCTATCTGGCGTTCCGGATCGGCCGAGAGTTCGTCGGAAGTGTGCCGACGGGCTTCGAGCCGACGCCGGTTGCAGCGCCGACAGCCGGGAAACGCCGCATCAAATCCTCCGGCAAGCGCAAGACTTGAAGCGGAAAATAGCGCCGTCCGCGACGCCTCGCATTTTCGCAGTGTTGCTGAAGCGGCGGCAGCCGGACATCGTTAATGGTGACAGGAGACAGAGATGCCCGATGAACTAGAAGGCGAGCCAATACATTCAGCCAGCCGCCGCCCCGCAAGCGAACAGGAATTGGCCGAGCGGTCTTCTGGTGAGCGCGGCAAGGTGACGAGGCTGCCAACCAACAAGGCGCGTCAGGGTCTTTTGGGCAAGCCGGTTCTCATGGTGCTGATTGCGGCTCTCGTGCTCGTGGCGATTGCATGGTGGGGCGTGGAAATCTATGGTGAGGCGATTGCGCCTGAAAACCCGAGCGGCGGGGCGGCCGAACCTGCCCCCGACCAGTGACGGCAAGGCGCGGAACAATGCGAACGGCCCGCGGTGTTGAGCAAACTTTGCAGGAGTTAGCGTTTTGGCGCCAAGAGCTATCTGGAAAGGCCATCTGAAACTCGACGAGTTGACGTGCCCCGTGGCGCTTTACTCGGCTGCTTCGACCTCCGAGCGCATCTCGTTTCACACGCTCAACCGCAAAACCGGCAATCGGGTTCGCCGCCAATATGTGGACGAGGACACCGGCAAGCCGGTTGAGACGGACGAGCAGGTGAAGGGGTATGAGACCAGTCCCGGCAAGTTCATCATCCTGGAACCCGAAGAAATAGCCCAGGCAGTTCCGGACAGCGACAAGACGCTTTCCATCGACGCTTTCGTCAGCAGCGACGACATCGACACCGTCTATTTCGACAAACCGTATTATGTCGCCCCTTCGGAGCCGGCCGCCGAAAAAGCCTTCGCCGTGATCCGCGAAGGCCTGCGCGCCAGGAAAGTCGCGGCTTTGGCGACATCGGTTCTGTTTAGGCGGGTCCGCACCGTGCTGATCCGCGCCCAGGGACCGGGGCTGGTCGCCAACACCATGAACTTCGACTACGAAATTCGCGCCGCCGAGGATGTTTTCGAGGATATTCCGTATCTGAAGGTGAAGGGCGAAATGCTCGACCTCGCCAAATACATCATCGGCACGAAAAAGGGCGAGTTCAATCCGGCCGAGTTCACCGACCGTTACGACGCGGCACTTGCCGAACTGGTCAAGGCCAAGATGGAAGGGCGCAAGATTTCCGCACCGAAGCCGAGAGCCGAAGGCAAGGTCGTCGATCTGATGGAAGCGCTCCGGCGCAGCGCGGAAGCCGGCAAGGCCCCGGCGAAGAAAGCGCCGGCCAAGTCGCGCAAGACCGCCGAGGAAACGCCCGCGCGAAAGGCGGGGTGAGCCATTCCCGTCCGGGGTGTGCTGAGATTCACCTCAGGGCGAGTCGAAAATGGCTGGCTTCGAGAACCGAAGCGGAGCGTACGTTTGGGTACGTGAGCATCGGAAGCGCAGAAGCCGGCCGTTTGCAGGCCGCCCTCAGGTGAAGCTCACACAGCCTAGCTTTTTTTCTTCTTCTCCGATTCGATGCTCTTGCGCAGCGCATCCATGATCGAAACCACATTGCTCGGTCTGTCCGCCGGCTCTTCCTTCTTGGGCGTCTTGGCCTTGGCCGTCTTCTTCTTTTTCTTGGCCGCGATGATGTCCAGCAGGCGGTCCTGCACCGGATCGGTTACCATCTCCGGGCTCCAGGCCTTCGAGCGCTCCCCGATCAGGGTCTTGACGAGGCTGAGATGCTTGGCGTCCGGCTTTTCGGTGTCAGCCTTCTTGAAGTAGGCTTCGGCGTCGCGCACCTCGTCGCCGTAGCGCAACGTCCACAACACGATGCCTTTGCCGCGCGGCTCGATCATCACGGCGCGCTCGCGGCGATAGAGCACAACCCTGGAGATGCCGACCATTCCCGTGGCCTTCATGGCGTCGCGAATGACGGAAAACGCCTCCTCGCCGATCTTGCCTTCAGGCGCCAGATAATGCGGCTTGTCGTGCCAGATCCAGTCGATCGAATCCCTCGGAACGAACAGTTCGACGTCGATGGTGCGCGTGCTTTCCAGCGCGACCGCCTCGAGCTCCTCATCTTCGAGGAGGACGTACTTGCCTTCCTCGACCTCGAACCCTTTGACCTCGTCGTCCTCCTTCACCGGCTTGCCGGTCTCGGAATCGATGTAGCGGCTCTGCACCCTGTTGCCGGTCGCGCGGTTGACGGTATGGAACCGCACCTTCTTCTGATCGGAGGTCGCCGGGGTCATCGACACCGGACAGGTCACCAGCGAGAGTTTCAGGTAGCCCTTCCAGAAGGAGCGCGGAGCCATCGGTGAAT
>JBGTLX010000606.1:0-1515 GCA_041743855.1 Rhizobiaceae bacterium
CCTTACTCCAAGAGCGAGGCGAAGAAGGCGGCGTGACAAGGAGGGTGGACGCCCTTCCCTGATCAAGAGGTTGGCGTTATCTTCGACGCAAAGAGGAACGGCGATGACCAAGCTGGAGCGCGCCATCAAGGAAGCCGAGCAGCTTCCGGATGATGTCCGGGAGAAGCTCGGCGACGACCTCCTGCACTACATCCACAAATACCTCGCGCTCCAGGATGCGCTGGACGAAGGCCTGCGCGAACTGGATGCGGGCGAGACAGTGGATGGAGACGAACTTCTCGCCGAGATGAAGGCCAAATATGGCGCTTAGGCTGGTCGCGACCAAACGCGCGCGACGCGACATCCTGGACCTACTCTCCTATATTGCGGCAGACAACCAAGCAGCGGCGCGGTCGATGCAAGGCAGGATCGACAAGACGCTCAGATTGCTGGCCGAGCGGCCGTTCATAGGTCCCGGCGCGGGTTTGCGCGACCCCTCCCTGCGGCGGTTCAGCATTCCGCCATATATCATTTTCTACAAGCCGCAACGCGAAACGCTTGCTATCGTGCGCGTCATCCATTCCTCCATGGACATCAGCCGCCAACAGATCGCGGATGATTTGGCCTGACAAGCGATTTTATCTCTGGACAGCGGCTTACAGGGATTTTAGAACGCAAAGGTATTTTTTCCTCTTGTCGGGGGAGCCAGCCATGCTGTCGCATGACCGGGTTTGGGCGGCGATCGACGCGCTTGCCGAGCGCTATTCGCTGTCGGCGTCGGGGCTCGCCAAGCGGGCGGGTCTCGATTCGACCGCCTTCAACAAGTCCAAGCGCCTGTCCTCGGATGGGCGGCCGCGCTGGCCGTCGACCGAATCGGTCGCCAAGATCATCGAGGCGACCAGTTCCTCGCTCGACGAATTTTTCGCGCTTGACGAGGGCAAGGTGAAGGGCGGCGGAGAGCCGCGCCGCTCGCCGACGGTTCCGCTGCTCGGCTTTGCGCAGGCAGGCTCCGGCGGGTTTTTCGACGATGCGGGCTTTCCCGCCGGCCAGGGCTGGGATCTGGTGGAGCTTCCCGCCCAATCCACCGAGGGCTCCTACGCGCTTCAGGTGCAGGGCGATTCCATGCTGCCGCTCTACCGGGACGGCGATGTGCTCGTCGTCCAGCCGAACGCGACGGTGCGCAAGGGCGACCGCGTCGTCGTCAAGACGGTTTCGGGCGAGGTGATGGCCAAGGTGCTGATGCGCCAGACGGCAAAGAGCATCGATCTCGTCTCGCTCAATCCCGAACACCCTGACAGGCAGATCGCGGCGGCTGACGTCGAATGGCTGGCGCGCATCGTCTGGGCGAGCCAGTAGGGCCATGCGGCCTTCGATCCTGATCGTCTTCGCACTCGCGCTGGCCGCCCTGACGGCCTTCCTCTTCATCGGCGGCCGTGACGTGGTCGAGCGGTCGGCGGTAACCGCACCTGTCACTCCCGTCGAGATCACGGCCGAACCCGTGCTGCCCGCGGTCGCCGAGCCGGTGCGGCAGCGCTC
>JBGTLX010000607.1:0-7927 GCA_041743855.1 Rhizobiaceae bacterium
CTCGGCGCGCCGGCCAGCCTGTTGCGGGAAGTGGACGGCGTCGGGGCGGCGGTCGCGCTCGACCTCAAGATCGTCGCCGCCGCCGCATTGCGCATGGCGCAGGGCGACATCAAGGGCCGCGAATTGCTGTCATCCTGGCAGCAGGTCCTCGACTATTGCCGGGCGGCGATGGCGTTCGAGGAACGTGAGCAGTTCCGTATCCTGTTTCTCGACAAGAAGAACGCGCTCATCGCCGACGAGGTGCAGCAGACCGGCACTGTCGACCACACCCCCGTCTATCCGCGCGAGGTCATCAAGCGGGCGCTGGAACTATCAGCGACGGCGATCATCCTTGTGCACAACCACCCGTCCGGCGACCCGACCCCTTCGCGCGCCGACATCGAGATGACCAAGACCATCATAGATACCGCCAAGCCGCTCGGCATTTCGGTTCATGACCACATCATCATCGGCAAGAAGGGCCACGCCTCCATGAAGGGCCTCCTTCTGATTTAGCGCCGCTTCCCTGATGCTTCCAGATGGCGTTGCAAGAGCCTGATGTTGCGGTTGTTTGCCTTGTAATAGACGTCGAAGATGGAGCCGAGGATCGGCACGCTGCCCACCACCGTATCTAGCGCGACATTGCCGAGCATTCGCGCCAGCAAGCCGCCGCTGGCGCCGTGGTTTCTGGCTCGAAGCACGATATAGGCCGAAACCAAGCCGGTGGCGGCATCGCCAATGCCCGGCAGGAAACCGGCCACGGCGTCGACACCGAACCGGATCGACGTACCTGGGATTTTCCAGTTCGAGTCGAGAATCCTCGCGAGCCTGTCGAGCTCCGCGATGGCTTTCGCCGTCCCGGGGTCATGCCGTGCCGCGTCTGTCATCGAGCCGTAATCCGCCTCGGCCCCGCTACGGGAGTTTGACATTGGCCTCCCGCGCCCAGAGCCGCAGCTTGCGACAGGACTCGACAAACGCCGCTATCGATTTTCCGGCATCCAGCGCGATCAGGCCCTCATCCGCATCGGGCGCGACGCCCGCCTTGAGCAGCAAGGATTCGGCGGCGGCCACGAAGCCGATGAACTTGAGATGGGCAAACGCGTCCGCGACAAAGTCGCGGGCCGCCGCTTCCTTCGCCAGCTTTTCCGCGCCATCCGCCGATACCAGCAGCACGACGGCGTCGAAGAGCACGGACGGCCCGCCGTCGATCATATGCTTGGCCTCTATCAAGCTTCCATCGGCGGCTTTCACGCCGCCTATCTTGGGCGCCACGATTTCCATGGTGGCGCCTTCCGTGGTCAGCGCGGCTTCCAGTTTCTTTAGCAACGCGCCGTCGGCGCCGTCGGTGACCAGAACGCCCACCTTGCGGCCCTCAAAGCTCTTTGGCCCGTTCTCAATGATGCTGAGGGCGGGCGACGCGGGCAGGTCGTCGCGCGGCTGGATGGCCGCGTCGGCGGGCTTTGGCAAATTCTTCATGCCCAGTTTCCCGGCCACGGTCGCGGCAAGCGTCTCGTCGATGTTGAGGAGATGGGAAACCATGCGCTCACGGATGACCGGCGTTTCGACCTTGCTCAGTTCGAACGCCAGGGCCATGGCGATGTGGCGCTGCTCGGGAACCGTCTGACTGTTGAAGAACTGGCGGGCCTGGCTGTAATGATCGGCGAAGCTTTCCGCGCGCAGCCTGACCTTCTGGCCTTCCTCGCCATCGGCGAATGAACGAAAGCCCTTTGTGGGGGATTCACGCGGCCCTACACCGAAGGAGTTGGGCTGGTAGTTGACGCGGCCCACGGGATTGCGCATCGCCATGTGGCCGTCCTGCTGGAAATGGTGGAAGGGACATTTCGGCGCATTTATCGGGATATGGGTAAAGTTCGGGCCGCCGAGGCGCTTCAGTTGCGTATCGAGGTAGGAGAAGTTGCGGCCCTGCAACAATGGGTCGTTGGAGAAGTCGATGCCGGGCGGCACGTTCTGCGTCATGAACGCGACCTGCTCCGTTTCGGCGAAGAAATTGTCCGGCATCCGATCGAGCACCAGCCGGCCGACCGGCACGGGCGGCAGGATTTCCTCGGGAATGATCTTGGTCGGGTCGAGAATGTCGAAATCGAAGCTGTCGGCAAAGTCCTGGTCGAACAACTGCACGCGCAACTCCCATTCCGGGAAATTGCCTGATTGGATCGCATTCCACAGGTCGCGCCGATGGAAGTCCGGGTCGGCGCCGTTGATCTTCACCGCCTCGTTCCACACGACCGACTGCAGGCCCAGCTTGGGCTTCCAATGAAACTTGACGAACGTGGATTCGTCCCCGGCATTCAGAAGTCGAAAGGTGTGGACGCCAAAACCTTCCATGAACCGGAAAGACCGGGGGATCGCCCGGTCGGACATGACCCACATGATCATGTGCATCGACTCAGGCGTCAGCGAGATGAAATCCCAGAAATTGTCGTGCGCGGACGCTGCCTGCGGAAAGGCGCGATCCGGCTCTTCCTTCACCGCGTGGACCCTGACGGGGAACCTGATCGCATCCTGGATGAAGAAAACCGGGATATTGTTGCCCACGATGTCCCAGTTGCCTTCCTTTGTGTAAAGCTTGACGGCGAAGCCGCGAACGTCGCGGGCAAGGTCGGCAGATCCTTTGCTGCCGGCGACGGTCGAGAACCGGACGAAGGCGGGCGTCTTCTCACCGGCGCGCTGGAAAATGTCGGCGCGAGTGTATTTGGCCAGCGATTCATAGGTCTCGAAGAAACCGTGAGCGCCGTAGCCGCGCGCGTGGACGACGCGCTCGGGGATCCGCTCATGATCGAAATGGAAAATCTTCTCGCGGAAATGAAAGTCCTCGATGAGCGATGGCCCGCGCTCGCCGATTTTCAGCGTATTCTGATCGTCAGATACCGGTCCGCCTTGAGCCGTCGTCAACACCGGGGTCTTTCCCCGGGCGGTTTGATGCAACTCGCCGCCATCGCCGCGGACAAGCGTCTGGTCATGGATTTTCGCGGCGGCGCCGGACTTGGAAATTTTCTGTGCCATCTCGATAATGCTCCCTTCACGCTCGTCCGACATTCGAGGGATAGGACTTCATCAATCTGGAGCGGCCGCCCCGTTGCGAATGTGTCGAGGTCGGAGGCGAACTCCGATCGGGCAACAATGTTCCTGCGCGCTGGCTGCCGGGAGTTAGAGCCTTTCCTGTCTCGATTGAATCGTTCTGCCGAAGGCAATTCGGGTCAAGGTCGAGGGTCCGAGTCCGAAGTCGATGGATTTGGCCGGAAGACCCCAACCCAGCCCGTCGCCACATCGAGCATCGCTGCCTCCCCGTGGATCGTCTCGCCATCACATCCGCAAGATCCCGTTGAGACGCGCCAGCGTGTTCAGCACATGCTGCTTGCGATCGAGATTGTATGTTTCCGCCTCGTCCGTGGCGGTCCGCAGTTCGCCCCAGCTTTCGGAAAGCAGATCCGCCCTCGACGCATGGCCGCCGCGCGCGGCCGCACTCGCCTCGCCGGACAGAAGATCGAGTGCATGAAGGTTGAAGATCTCGAACTGAATCGACTGGTCTCGCCCGCTGACCGCATCCCCCACCTTGTGCGCCGCAGGCACGTCGAACCGCGCTTTCATTGCGATGCGATCGATCGCTTCGGCAATTTCAAGCCCGCCATACTGCGTCAGCAAGATCGCCATGCGCACGCTGCCCCCTGCCCGCTGGGCCAGTGCTGCCCTGCCCTGCTCGTCGACGGGCGGCTCCAGCCCCAACGCTGCAAGCGCCGCTGCTAGATCGCCGGCCGACAGCGGCGCCAGCCTGAAAATCCGGCATCGTGAGCGGATCGTCGGCAGCAGCGCGCCGGGCGCATGAGCGATCAGAACGAACACAGTGCGCGACGGCGGTTCTTCGAGATTTTTAAGAAGCGCGTTGGCAGCGCTTGCATTCATGTCGTCGGCTGGATCGACAATGACGATCCGGTAACCGCCATCATGCGTCTTCAACGACAGAAAACGGCTCACCCTGCGGATCTCGTCGACCGCGACCACGGTCTTGAAACGCTTGGCTTTCTCGTCGTAGGGCCGAGTGAGGTGCAACACCGCCGGATGCGCGCCGATCGCGATCTGCCGGTAGAGGGCGGATGCGGCATCGGGGGTCGAAAAATCAGCGGGCGCGCTGTCCGACGACGGGTTTTTCAACAAATGGTAGGCGAGGTGAAAAGCGAGCGTCGCCTTGCCAACCCCTTGAGGCCCGGCAAAAATCAGCGCGTGCGGCAGCTTGCCGCCCCGGTAGGCAGCAGCGAGTACCGCCCCTGTCGCCTCGTGCCCGACCAGGAACGGGTTTTCGGACGGCTCGGGGATGCCGTCCAGCGTATCGTTCTGTTCAGGAGCGATGCGTTCGAACATCATGCCTGGCCGATTGCGGCCGGGCCGGATGACCCCCACGCTTCAAGAGCCGCGAACACGGCGGCGGAGACCGTATTTTCCACCGTTTCGGCGTCGCTGGAGGCGTCGATGACGACGCAGCGGTCGGGCTCTGCCTTGGCGATGGAAAGATAGGCCTGACGCCGGCGTTCATGGACAGCCAAATTTTCCTTCTCGAAGCGGTCGGCGACGCCGTGCGCGCGGCGCTCCGATGCGCGCCGAAGCCCCTCGGCAGGATCGATGTCGAAGATCAGGGTGATGTTCGGCATAATCCCGTTGATCGCCGCGCGTTCCAGTTTGGCCATGAGCAACGGATCGAGGTTTCCCGTAACACCCTGATAGACTCGCGAAGAATCGATGAAGCGGTCGCAGAGCACGATCTTGCCTTGTTTCAATGCCGGACGGATCACCTGCTCGACATGATCGTTGCGCGCGGCCGCGAAGAGCACCGCCTCCATCATCGGTCCGAACCGCTCGGCCGCTCCCGACAGCAGAACATGGCGAACCGCCTCGGCCCCGGGTGATCCGCCAGGCTCGCGCGTCACGACGATATCATAGCGCTTGGCGCGAAGTTTATCTGCCAGCAACTCGATCTGCGTTGATTTGCCAGCGCCTTCTCCGCCTTCGAACGTGATTAAAAAACCGCGCGCCAAATCCTTGAATCCGTTTCCGGGCGACCTGCCCTTGTCGGCACGGTCTTATTCCGCCGGCCGGAAAAGGTCCATGGATTTGGCTACCGCAGCCAGCCGATCAGCAATTCGCCGAGCGCATCGAGCGCGCGTTCCGGAAGTCTTCCAATCCCGACGGATTCAGCGGCGAACAAAGGCGTTTCCTGGCTCATCGTGTCGCCTATCCAGACGCGCAAGGAACCAACCCGCGTGCCTTCGGCGACAGGCGCGACCAGTGGACCCTCATAGACAATGCGTGCGATCAGCCTGTCGCTGCTTTCGACGGGAAAGAAAATACTCACCGGCGCCTTTGCCTTGAGCGCAACGTCCGACTTGGTGCCGCCATAGACCCGCGCCTCGCCAATGATCTCATCGGCGGCGAAGAGTTGGTTCTTCTTGAATGCGCTCATGCCCCAATCCAGCAGTTTGCGCGCCTGTTCGGCTCGTTCTCTCTCGCTGGTCAGGCCGCTCATCGCAGCAAAAACCCGCTTGCCCTCCCTGTTGACCGAGCCGACGATCGCATATCCGGATTCCTCCGTGAAACCGGTCTTCAAGCCATCAGCGCCGATCTCCATTGTCAGCAAAGGGTTGCGGTTGCGTTGAAATATATTGTTCCAGGTAAAATCGGGACGGGAATAGTATTTGTAATATTCCGGATATTCGCTCCAGATATGACGGGCGAGCAAAGCAAGTTCGCGAACGGTGACAAACTGGCCTTCCGCAGGCAGGCCGTTCGAGTTCTTGAAGACCGACTTCGGCAGGCCGATGAGGCGCGCCCGCTCGGTCATCAGCTTTGCAAAATTCTCCTCCGACCCGGAAATCCCTTCGGCGAGAATTATGCAGCCGTCATTCGCGGACTGGATAACAACACCCTGGATCAAATCCTCGATTCGGATGGCGGATTTGAGCTTGGCAAACATGGTCGAGGTGCCCGAGGGAGCGCCACCGGTCCGCCATGCATTCTCGCTCACCGGGAAGATGTCGTTGAGTGTGCGGCGACCCGACTTGAGCTCGTTGAAGACAACCTCCATCGCCATCAGCTTGCCAAGGGAGGCCGGCGGAATAGGCTTGTCGGCGTCCTTGGCGAAGAGAATCGTGCCGGTTTCGGCCTCGATCATGAAGGCTTGCGGCGCCTTCGTCTCGAAAAGCTGAGCATGAGCCGTTGCGGCATACAGTGACGCCAGAGCAACACAAACGACGGCGACCAGGTGCGGCAGGCGATTGATGGTCATCAGGTCAAAAGGCCCCGTCCACGGCGGTAGGATTTACCGCCAAGACTATCAGCCTTGATCGTGGCTGCAACAGCATGGAGTGAACGATCGTGGTGGCCGGCCTCGCCCGGCGCCGATCAGTCTCTTACAGTCATGGCGTCGGACGCGCCGGCCGACCATGCCGCCTCCAGCATGGCGTCCATCGAATTGCGGCCGTCGGCATATAGATTGACGGAATACCAAATCATTCCATCCGCCTGGCTTGCGTCGATCGCCGGCTTTCCGAAAGCCGACAGGGATTTTGCGAGTTGTTCCGCTTCCAGCGCAGTAGTGAATGACCCTGCGGCAATATAGTCCCCGTTGGATCCGGACTCCTGGCCGGCGCCGTTCTGCCGCTTCCAGGATCGAGCGACGCCGTCAGCCGACAGTGCGGGCCGCTCGAGTGCGGCAAATGCCTTTGTCGCGTTGACCGCCGGATTTTCGGCGTAAGACAGCGAAGCAAGGGCGATTTGCGATTCGACGGATAGTCCGATCGCCGGTCGCTCGGGCGCTATCGGGCCCATCGCCGGCAGGCCATCGAACTGAGTGGAACTCGAATCGGCCAGCGTGCCGGGGAAGGCAACCGCCGAGCCTCCAACCACGGCGCTTGGCGTGGGCCCGTTCATGGCGATCATGACGCCACCCGGCAAGCCATCCGACGGATCGGGCGCGCGGTCGCCGGGGCGGTAGGAAGCCATCAGATACTGGTCGTCACGGCCTTCCAGCGGCGCGCGGCCGACATACTCCACCTGAACCTTGGCCGTTCCCACATGGGTGTAGTCCAAAAGTTCGGCTGCCCTTTTCGACAGATCGATCAGGCGGTTGTGCGAATACGGTCCGCGGTCGTTGACGCGCACGATGACCGACGCGCCATTTGCGGTGTTCGTGACGCGCGCATAACTCGGCAGCGGCATCGTCGGGTGCGCCGCGGTCAAATGCGTCATGTCGTAGATTTCGCCGTTGGCCGTCAGGCGGCCATGAAAAGCATCGCCATACCAGGAGGCTGCGCCGATTTTCTTGTAGTTCTTGTCCTCTTGCGGATAATACATCCGGCCGCGCACCTTGTAAGGCTTGCCCAGTTGGTCGCGACCGCCTCCCCGCTTGACGTTGGAACGCAGATTGCTGACGCGCGGGCTGGCCTTCACGCCGTATTCCGACTCGGAAAAATACTCTTTTGAACGCTGCTGCTTGCGATTGACCATGTTTTTGGACTGCGGCGCCGCGCAAGCTGCCAGGAATGCTGCCGAAAAAGCCAGCACGGCGAGAGCTGAAGCGCTCCGAAGACGCGAGCGCGTCGTAATCAGCATTCTGGATTGTCCCCTGACAAGATGCAAAACACGGCTTGAACAACCCCGCGCACCCCACCTTGTGCACAGGAAAGCTTAGCAGCCGATTAATCGATTATGTCTGGAAACCGGCAAGAATATGGCGTCCGCCTCACCCATCCGCGCGATGAAGTCTCAGCACGACATGTTCTCACGTGACGGCAAAGCGCCGCCTTGAATCGGCGCTGCTCTTGCCCCATAGAGATGGCCTCGATTTCCCGGAGGGATGGCCGAGCGGTTTAAGGCACCGGTCTTGAAAACCGGCGTGGGTGCAAGCTCACCGTGGGTTCGAATCCCACTCCCTCCGCCA
>JBGTLX010000608.1:0-2228 GCA_041743855.1 Rhizobiaceae bacterium
GATCGGTCAGCGCCCCGAAGATCAGCCACACGGCCAGGCCGATGCCGAGCGCTGCAAACACCGACGCGCCGTCGACCAGCAAGGCCGTCGCCAGAACCGCGAGCAGCGCGCCCGCAAACGCCGCCATCAGCCGCTGCGCCACGGCAAACACATCGCCCCGCTTCCACGCCATCAACGGCCCGAAGGGAACGACGGCCAGCAACGGAACCATCAGCGGCACGAAAGTCAGGTTGAAAAACGGGGCGCCGACAGAGATCTTTTCGCCCCACAGCGCCTCGACGATCAGCGGATAGAGCGTGCCGAGCAGCACCGTCGCGGTCGCCGTCGTCAGGAACAGATTGTTCAGGACCAGCGCGCCTTCGCGCGAGACGGGATGGAACACGCCGCCGGGCGAAAGCGTGCCCGCGCGAAACGCGAACAACGCAAGCGATCCGCCGATGAAAAGCACCAGGATGCCCAGAATGAAGACGCCGCGGGTTGGGTCGGTGGCAAAGGCATGCACCGAAGTCAGCACGCCGGAGCGCACCAGAAAGGTGCCAAGCAGCGACAGCGAGAAAGTCAGGATCGCCAGCAGCACCGTCCAGATCTTCAGCGCCGCGCGTTTTTCCATGACGATCGCGGAGTGAAGGAGAGCGGTGCCGGCGAGCCACGGCATGAACGAGGCGTTCTCGACCGGATCCCAGAACCAGAACCCGCCCCAGCCCAACTCGTAATAGGCCCAGTAGGAGCCCATGGCGATGCCGCCGGTCAGGAACGCCCATGCGGCAAGCGTCCACGGCCGGACCCAGCGCGCCCAGGCGGCGTCGACGCGGCCCTCGATCAAGGCGGCCACCGCGAAGGAAAAGCACACCGAAAAGCCGACATAGCCGAGATAGAGCAGCGGCGGGTGGATCGCCAGGCCGATGTCCTGGAGCACGGGATTCAAGTCGCGTCCCTCGATCGGCGCGGGCGTCAGGCGGGCGAAGGGGTTCGACGTCCACAGCAGGAACAGCAGGAAGGCCGCGCCGATCAACCCCTGAACGCCGATCACATTGGCGCGCAGCGTGGCCGGCAGATTTTTGCTGAAAACCGCCACCAGCGCGCCGAAGAAAGTCAGGATCAGCACCCAGAGCAGCATCGACCCTTCATGGTTCCCCCATGTGCCGGTGATCTTGTAGAGAAATGGCTTGAGCGAGTGGGAATTCTCCCAGACATTGACGACCGAGAAGTCGGAACCCGCATAGGCGACGGTCAGCGCGGCGAAGGCAAGCGCTGTCATAGCAAAACCGGTCAGCGCCACCGGGCCGCCCACCGCCATCATGCGCTCGTTGCCTGTCCTGGCCCCGATCAGCGGCAGCGTCGACTGGACGAGCGCCAGCGCGAACGCCAGCACCAGCGCGAAATGTCCGGTCTCAACCATCATCTCCCTTCTCCCCTTGTGGGAGAAGGTGGCCGAGCGGAGCGAGGTCGGATGAGGGGTATTGGTGCTCCCATCTACTTCCCCTCCTCCTGCCACACGCCCTTCGCCTTCAGGCTGTCGGCCACTTCCTTGGGCATATAGGTTTCGTCGTGCTTGGCCAGGACGCTGTCGGCGATAAACACGCCGTCCGTTCCAAAAATCCCTTCGGTGATGACGCCCTGCTCTTCGCGAAACAGATCGGGCAGGATGCCGTTGAAGGTCACCTTGACGGACTTTTCCATGTCGGTCACGCCGAACGCGACGACCGTCCCTTGCCCGCGCGCGATCGTGCCTTTCTCGACCAGCCCGCCGAGACGGATGCGCTGACCGGGCGAAAGCGTCGCCGCCTGCAGGTCCGCCGGCATGTAGAAATACGACGCTTTCTGGCCGAGCGCGTAAAAAACCAGTCCGGCCGCCGAACCGAGAAAGGCTGCCGCACCGGCGATCAGGGACAATCTCTTCTGCCTGCGTGTCACTGTGCTGTTTCCTCGAGCGACAGGTTGAGCGACGCCGAGAAAGCGGCAAAGCGCTTGCCGTCCTCGCTGCCCGCGCCAAGCGCCTCGATGCCTCTGGCAACCGCGTCACGCGCGTCGTCGGTCCTGCCCAGAACCAGATAGGAGCGAACCAGCCGCGTCCAGCCCTCCGGGTCGACCGGATTTTCGCGCAGTTTCTGGTCCAGATTGGCGACCATGCCCTCGATCATGGCTTCGCGGTCGGTTTCCGACATGCCGGCGGCAGCGTTCACCTGCGCTTGGTCGGGTCCGGGCGTTGCACCCGGACCGGGTGCGGC
>JBGTLX010000609.1:0-11784 GCA_041743855.1 Rhizobiaceae bacterium
TTCTTTTCCGACGCCAACTGGTCCTCGTAATGGACGCCGGCGGCGCCCGCCTCGATGAAGGCCTTCATGATCTCGAAGGCGTTGAGCGGGCCGCCGAAGCCGGCTTCTGCATCGGCCACGATTGGCGCGAACCACGTCTCGACCGACAGGCCGTTGCCTTCCGAGACCTCGATCTGGTCGGCGCGCTGCAAGGTCCTGTTAATGCGCTTGACCAGTTCGGGCGCGGCGTTGGCCGGATAGAGCGACTGGTCGGGATACATGGCCGATGCCGTGTTGGCGTCGGCCGCCACCTGCCAGCCGGACAGATAGATCGCTTTCAGGCCCGCGCGAACCTGCTGCATGGCCTGGTTGCCGGACATTGCACCCAGCGCGTTCACGAAATCCTCCTCGTGGATGAGTTTCCATAAGCGGTTCGCGCCGTTCTCGGCCAATGTCTGCCTGATCTGGACAGACCCGCGCAACCGTTTCACGTCCGCCGCCGAGTAAGGCCTTTCGATGCCGTCGAAGCGGCCTTCGGAAGCCGAGGGGATGAAATTGTAAAAATCGGTCATGACTGGCTGCGCATCCTTGCCTTGCTTTTCTCTGCGTCGACCAGCAGGTCGACGAACGATGTATGACTATTTACATTTCATGGAAGGAAGCGCGATAAAATAAGGGAAAAGCTGTGTTGAGATTGACTGGCTTCCAATGTAATTCTGTCATGATTGTCACAGACAGGGCGGGTCCGCCCTGTCATAATCATTTCCGGGGTGCGGGATGGTCGACCAAAAGATCTTTGCAGGGCCGCGCATCCGCCGCATCCGCGTCGCCAGAAGCCTGACCCAGACAGCGATGGCCGCGGGGCTCGGCATCTCGCCTTCCTATCTGAACCTGATCGAGCGGAACCAGCGGCCGCTGACGGTGCAGCTCATTCTCAGGCTGGCTTCGATCTACAAGGTCGAGCCGGAGGAATTGCATGGCGAGGCGCGGGGCTCCCTCGCGGCGCTGCGCGAGCTGTTTGCCGATCCGCTGCTCTCCGGCGAACTGCCGGGCGATCAGGAACTGATCGAGGTGGCGGAAGCCGCGCCCAATGCATCCGCAGCGGTGATAAAGCTCTATCGCGCCTACCGCGAACAGGCGCAGCGCCTGTCCGATCTGTCCGAGGTGCTGGCGCGCGACGGCCGCCCGACCGCTCTGTCGGACGCGCGGCTGCCGATCGACGAGGTCCGCGAAGTTTTTGAGCGCCGGCCCAACCATTTTTCCAGTCTGGAGGCGGAGGCGGAGGCTTTTGCGCTCATTCTGGCTCCCGGCGACGATCTGTTCGGCGCGCTGAAAGCGTGGTTGAAACGTGACCACGGGATCGTGGCCAAAGTGCTGCCGGTGGCGACGATGCCCAACTGGCGGCGGCGGTACGACCGCCATTCGCAGCGGCTGTTCCTGTCCGAACGGCTTTCGCCCTTCGACCTGTTGCGCGAAGTGGCGATGGAGGCATGCCAAATCCGCATGTCGACGGCGATCGCGGCCGAAATCCAGGCGCTGAAGCTGTCGTCGGACGAAGCCCGCCGGCTTGCCCGCTTCGAACTTGGCCGTTACGCCGCGCATGCGCTGATGATGCCCTATGCGGCGTTCCATGCGGCCGCGATCCGGTCGCGCAACGACATTGACGTCTTGAAATCGCGTTTCGGCGTGTCGTTCGAGCAGGCGGCCAACCGGCTGACGACGCTGCAGCGAACCGGCAGCCTGGGCGTGCCCTTCTTCATGCTAGAGGTGGACAATGCCGGCCATCGGTTTCACAAGGCCGGCGCGCAAGGATTTCCGCACCGAAGTTTTGGCGGAGGCTGCCCGAAGCTGCCGGTCTATGCGACGTTCGGCCAGCCGGGACAGATTTTTGTCGAGGCGGTGGAAATGCCGGATGGCGCGCGCTTCCTCACCATTGCGCGCACGCTGGACGGGCCGCAAGGCGGCTTCGGCGAACGCCCGCGCCGCACCTCCATTCTCATCGGCTGCGACATCGGCTTTCGCGACCAGATCGTTTACGGATCGGCTCTTGCCGGCTTTCCGGCGAATGGTGGAAAGCATGACGCATTTCAGCCGACGCCGATCGGCCCGGCCTGCCGTCTCTGCGAACGCATCGGCTGCCTGTCGCGCGCCGAGCCTCCGGTGACCAGGCCGCTCGGCCTCGATGAGATGGTGACGGGCCTGAGCGCTTTCGATTTTCAGTAGGCATCTCGACCGCATCTTATGGTCCGGTTACCGCGTCGGCGCCCGATCCCGGTTTTACCCCACGCCGCTCGATAAACCTCCAGATCTTTTGCGACCGGCGGCGGTTGCGGCGCGCGTTGATCGAAGCGAACCAGTCCTGCACCGGAATGAACGTCGTGCAGCCGAGCCCATCGATGGCAACGAACCGGCCTTCGCCTTCTGCATTGCCGACAAAGACGAGATTGCGCGGATTGAGGTCGGACATGCAGA
This sequence comes from Rhizobiaceae bacterium, assembly GCA_041743855.1. Lineage (GTDB taxonomy): Bacteria > Pseudomonadota > Alphaproteobacteria > Rhizobiales > Rhizobiaceae > JBGTLX01. Next base: position 2,452 of record JBGTLX010000609.1, read on the forward strand.
TGTGGCAATCATCCAGCTGCTGGAAGAACGACCGCAGGGCGTCCTCATGGCGCGGCGAGAACCGGCCCGCCAGAACCAGCGCCGAAAGGGTGGGCGCAAGGCCGCCGTCAGGGCCGGCAAGTCTTTCCGAAATAAGCCCGAGACCGATGCCGGTTTCGACGAAGCCGTAGATCCTGGCGATCGGCCACGGCCCGGTCTGGTTCTTTCGCTTAGACCGGAACGCCAGGAATTCCGCTATCTCGCGGTGGGTTGGCAAAAATGCGCCGAGCCGGCGGCCGAGCTTGAACTTTTTTTCCTTATGACCGGGCCTGGAGATCGGCTGACCGTCCTCATCGACGAATTCGGGACGCAGCACTTTGACAAGCAGGCCGGGAAAATCGGCGTGCTCATAGACAAGCCGGTACGCGCCTTGCGCGACGAGCCGCGCCTGCGATAGGTCGAGAAAACCCGTGAATGCCGCCATGCTCTGCCTCTGATCGACAATTGACGCGCATAATGAAGTTCAGCCGGCGCGGCAAGGCAAGCTGTTCCAGCGCGCCTCGGTAACGGAACGCCGGATTCGAATTTTTCGATCCTGCCATATAGGGAACAGTTCGCTGGACCACGCGGCATGCAACGTCTTGCTCTACGCGAATTTCCGTGAAGTCCGCCTCCGCGGTTCAGACCGGTAGAGCCATGACAACCCATTCGGCCTCGTCCCGACCTGCCCAAGCCGAACGGGTCTCGCCGGCGGACGAACGCATCGGCTTTCTGCTGGTCTTCCTGTCGGCGCTGGTCTGGAGTTTCGGCGGGGCGATCGCCAGGTTTCTGGAAACCGGAGACAGCTGGACAATCGTGTTCTGGCGTTCGTTGTGGGCTGCCGTTTTTCTTCTCGGCTTCATGCTCTGGCGTGACGGCGCGAGCGGCACGCTGAAGATGTTTCGCGACATGGGACGCCCCGGCCTGGCGGTCGCGCTCTGCTTCGCCACCGCCTCGACCTCCTTCGTCGTCGCGCTCGCCTACACCACCGTCGCCAACATCGTGCTCATGCAGGCCGGCGTCCCGCTGATCGCGGCCTTGCTCGCCTTTATCCTGTTCCGGGAAAGAGTCGCCGCGACGACATGGGCCGCCATCGCGGCCGTCATTGTCGGCGTCGCCATCATGGTGTCGGAGTCTTTTACCGGCGAAGTCTCGCCGATCGGCGACGGACTGGCGCTGCTGATTGCCGTGGCGTTCTCTATCGCCACGGTCATAACGCGCCGCTTCGCGCATGTTCGCATGACCCCCGCAACCTGCCTCGGCACCATGATCGCCGCCGCGTTCGCCCTGACGCAGGCCTCGGGTTTCGCCGTGTCGGGCGCGGATATGGGTTTCCTGTTCGCATTCGGGGCGCTCAATCTGGGGTTGGGCCTCGCCTTTTTCGCCACCGGCGCGCGCCTTATCCCGGCGGCCTTCGCGGCGCTGCTCGGAACCTTCGAAACCGTTCTTGCGCCCGTCTGGGTCTGGCTGATCCATGCCGAGGTCCCCTCCGCACGCACCATCCTCGGCGGAGCCGTTATCTTTGCAGCGCTCCTCGTCCATATCGGCCTGGAATTCCAGCGCCAGCCGAGGCCGCGAAAGCCCGGCGTAACCGGAATGCCGTCGCCTCACTGACGCTTCCGGTGGCGCGCCGTTTCGCGCTTGTGGCGGGACGAAAACGACAATAGGCTTGAACTATCAGGCCGGTGCGCGGGCGAGGACGAGTCTCGGCTGGAACACGAACCAGAGGAGAACTCCATGACTGGCAAAGCTTTTTTGCTTTCCGCAGCTGCCGCTCTCGTCGCGCTGTCGGGCGCCGCCCAGGCCCAGGACCGCGTCGTCAACATTTACAACTGGTCTGACTATATCGACGACACCATCGTTGCCGACTTCACCAAGGAGACCGGCATCAAGGTCGTCTATGATGTGTTCGACTCGAATGAGATTCTGGAAACCAAGCTTCTGGCCGGTGGCAGCGGCTACGACATCGTGGTGCCGACGCACAACTTCCTCGTCCGCCAGATCGAGGCCGGCGTCTATCAGAAGCTCGACAAGTCGAAGCTCCCGAACATCGCCAACATGTGGGACGTGGTGACGACGAGGGTCGCCAAATTCGACCCCGAGAACGCCTATTCCATCAACTATATGTGGGGCACGGTCGGCATCGGCTATAATGTGAAGAAGGTCTCCGAGGCGCTCGGCATCGAGAAGATCGACAGCTGGGACGTGTTTTACAATCCCGAAAACCTGGCCAAGCTAGCCGATTGCGGCGTCTATGTGCTGGACTCGCCCTCCGACATGATCCCGACCACAATGAAGGTTCTCGGGCTGGACCCGGAAAGCAAGTCGCCCGAGGATTTTGCCAAAGCCGAGGAAGCGCTGCTCAAGATCAGGCCCTTCATCCGCAAATTCCATTCGTCGGAATACATCAACGCGCTGGCTAATGGCGACATCTGCCTAGCGGTCGGCTGGTCGGGCGACGTGTTCCAGGCCCGAGATCGCGCGGCGGAAGCCGATCAGGGCGTCGTCGTCGACTTCGTCATCCCCAAGGAGGGCGCGGAGATGTGGTTCGACCAGATGGCGATACCGGCCGACGCCAAGAATGTCGACGAAGCGCATGAATTCCTGAACTACATCATGAAGCCGGAAGTCGCCGCCAAGGCCACGAACTACGTCTATTTCGCCAACGGCAACAAGGCCGCGCAGGAGTTCATCGAACCTGAAATCCTCCAGGATCCGGCGATCTACCCGGACGAGGCGACGCTGGCCAAGCTGTTCACCGTGTCGCCCTATGATCCGAGGACGCAACGCGTGGTTACGCGAAGCTGGACCAAGATCGTGACAGGCCAGTAGGAACGATGAAGAACCCCGGCGGCCCACCCGCCGGGGTTTTTCGCGCGCATTGCGGCGGCATGGAGGCCTCATGAAATCGCTAGGCAGCATCAGGCGGGCGTTCTCGCCCTGGACCGATCCGGCAGACAAACCCTACATCGTCTTCGAAAACGTCACCAAGAAGTTCGGCGACTTCACCGCCGTCAACAATCTGTCGCTGTCGATCTACGAGAAGGAGTTTTTCGCTCTGCTCGGCGCGTCGGGCTGTGGAAAGTCGACGCTTCTGCGCATGCTCGCCGGCTTCGACGAGCCGACGTCCGGCCGCATCCTGCTCGACGGCCAGGATCTGCGCGGCATTCCGCCCTACAGGCGGCCGGTCAACATGATGTTCCAGTCCTATGCGCTGTTCCCGCATATGACGGTCGGGGCCAACATCGCTTTCGGCCTGAAGCAGGAGGGCATGCCCAAGCCCGAGATCGACGCGCGTGTCGCCGACATGCTCAAGCTGGTCAAGCTGGAGCAGTTCGCCAAGCGCAAGCCGCACCAACTGTCCGGCGGCCAACGCCAGCGCGTGGCGCTGGCGCGCTCGGTCGCCAAGCGGCCGAAAGTGCTGCTGCTCGACGAGCCGCTCGGCGCGCTCGACAAGAAGCTGCGCGAGGAAACCCAGTTCGAGCTGATGGACCTTCAGCAAACGCTCGGCCTCACCTTCGTCGTGGTCACCCACGACCAGGAGGAGGCGATGACCATGGCCGACCGCATCGCCATTCTCGAAAAGGGTGAGGTGATGCAGGTGGCGACGCCGGCTGAGATTTACGAAGCGCCGGGGTCGCGCTTCGTCGCAGGCTTTGTCGGCAATGTGAACATGTTCGAGGGCACGGTCGCCAGCCGAGAGATGAACATGGCGCGCATTGATGTTGCCGACGGCCTGCGCATCCAGACCGAGAATGCCGGCGATGCGCTCGCCGGAAACGCGGTTTCCTTCGCCATCAGGCCGGAAAAGATCAAGGTCTCGTCCAGGCCGCCGGCGGAGACCGGCTTCAACGCCGTCGAAGGCGAGGTTTTCGATCTCGCCTATCTCGGCGACATGACGGTCTATCACGTCAAACTGCCGGGCGGTCAGGTGGTCAAGGCGAGCTCGCTGAATTCCTCGCGGGTCACCGAAGATGCGCTGACCTGGAATGACCGCGCCTGGATTTCCTTCGCGCCGGACGCCGGCATCGTTCTAACCAAATAGGGACGCGGCGGCATGTCCAATTTAGCCCTGCCAGCCCTGACCGAAGCTGTTCCGACCGAAACGACGTCGTTGAGACTCACGCAAGCGCTCGCCAGCCGCCTCGTCATCATCGTTCCCTATCTCTGGCTGTTCGTTTTCTTTCTCGTTCCCTTCATCATCGTCTTCAAGATTTCGCTGTCGCAGACGGCCATCGCCATGCCGCCTTATGTCCCGGTTTTCGGCGTCGGCGAAGAGGGCCTGTTCGCGCAGCTTCGCCAACTCAGCCTCGACAATTACCTCTGGCTGGCCGAGGACGCGCTCTACTTCAACGCCTATGTGTCGAGCGTCGTGATTGCGGCGATCTCGACCGTTATCGCCCTGGCGGTCGGCTATCCGATTGCCTACGGCATGGCGCGCGCGCCGGAATCGGTTCGCCCGACCCTGTTGATGCTGGTGATCCTGCCGTTCTGGACCTCCTTCCTGATCCGCGTCTATGCCTGGATCGGCATTTTAAAGCCCGAGGGGCTGCTCAACCAGATGCTGCTGGCGACAGGAATAATCGACGAGCCGCTGATCATCCTGAACACCCATGCCGCGATCTTCATCGGCATCGTCTATTCCTATCTGCCCTTCATGATCCTGCCGCTCTATTCGTCGCTGGAAAAAATGGACTATTCGCTGATCGAGGCGGCGCAGGATCTCGGCTGCCGGCCGTCCACAGCCTTCTGGAAGATCACCTTTCCTTTGTCGCTGCCCGGCGTCATCGCCGGCTGCATGCTGGTGTTCATCCCGGCGGTCGGCGAATTCGTCATCCCCGATCTGCTCGGCGGCTCGCAGACGCTGATGATCGGCAAGACCCTGTGGAACGAGTTCTTCGCCAACCGCGACTGGCCGGTCTCGTCAGCCGTCGCCGTCATCCTGCTTCTGCTGCTCATCGTGCCGATCATGATCTTCCAGTCGGCGCAGGCCCGCGCCCAGGAACAGGGCCGATGAACGCCACCTGGAGCCGCTTCAATATTGTTTCGATCGTGCTCGGTTTCGCCTTCCTCTATCTGCCGATCGTGCTTCTGGTCATCTTCTCGTTCAACGAGTCCCGGCTGGTCACGGTCTGGGGCGGCTTCTCGACCAAATGGTATGCCGAGCTGTTCAACAATCAGGGCTTGATGGATGCGGCGTGGGTGACCGCGCGCGTCGGCTTCATCTCGGCGACCGTCGCCACCGTGCTCGGCACAATGGCGGCGCTGACGCTCACCCGCTACACGCGCTTTCGGGGCCGGGTGCTATTTTCGGGCATGGTGTTCGCGCCGCTGGTCATGCCGGAGGTCATCACCGGCCTGTCGCTCCTGCTGCTGTTCGTGGCCGTCGGCCTGGATCGCGGATTTCTTACCGTCACGCTGGCGCACATCACATTCTCCATGTGCTTCGTCGCGGTCGTGGTGCAATCGCGGCTCGTCACCTTCGACCATTCGCTGGAAGAAGCCGCGATGGATCTCGGCGCGCCGCCGGTGAAAACCTTCTTCCAGATCACGCTGCCCGTCATCGCGCCAGCGATCGTGTCGGGCTGGATGCTCGCCTTCACGCTGTCGATCGACGATTTGGTCATCTCCAGCTTCACCTCGGGGCCGGGCGCGACGACCCTGCCGATGAAGATCTACAGCCAGGTCCGGCTCGGCGTGACGCCCGAGATCAACGCCGCCTGCACGCTGATGATCGCCGTAGTCGCGGTCGGCGTCATCGCCGCATCGGTCGTCAACAAGCGCCGCGAAGTCCAGCGCCTGCGCGACGAGCAAGCGGCCAACCGCGCCTGAACGACTGGATGCCGCTCTCGGAGCATGGATTCTTGCTTTCCGATGTCATACCGATCAAAAAGCTGCGATCGGAACGAACATGGCTGAAACCCCGCTCTGGACTCCCTCGGCCGACCGGATTGCCGCCGCGCCGATGACCGCCTTCACGGCGCAGGCCTCCGCGCTGAGCGGACAGGTTTTTGCGACCTATGCCGACCTGCACCGCTGGTCGGTCGAAAACCGCGAAGCGTTCTGGAGCCTGGTCTGGGACTTTTGTGGCGTCGTCGGCGACAAGGGCGGGCGTGTTCTCGTCGATGGCGACAAAATGCCGGGCGCGGCCTTCTTTCCCGATGCTCAGCTGAACTTCGCCGAGAATCTGCTGCGCAAAAGCGGCCCGACCGACGCCATCGTCTTTCGCGGCGAGGACAAGGTCGAGCGCCTTCTGTCCTGGGATGAACTCTCAGGACTCGTCTCGCGGATGCAGCAGCTTTTCGTCTCGCTCGGCGTGAAGCAGGGCGACCGCATCGCCGCCATGATGCCGAACATGCCCGAGACGGTGGCCGCGATGCTGGCCGCTACGTCCATCGGCGCGGTCTGGTCGTCTTGTTCGCCGGATTTCGGCGAGCAGGGCGTTCTGGATCGTTTTGGCCAGATCGAACCCGTGCTTTTCATCGCGCCCGACGGCTATTGGTACAATGGCAAGCAGAACGACGTGACGGCCAAGGTGCAGGCCGTGGCGGCAAAACTGCCGAGCGTCAGAAAAACGATCATCGTCGACTATCTCCGCACGGCAGCGCAGGCCGTGACTGCCATGGCGGAGGCCGTGACGCTGGACGAGGCGCTGTCGCCTTTCGAGGCGCAGCCGGTCATCTTCGCCCGCCTGCCTTTTTCGCATCCGCTTTACATCCTGTTCTCGTCCGGCACTACGGGCATCCCAAAATGCATCGTGCATTCGGCCGGCGGCACGCTCATCCAGCATGTCAAGGAGCAGCGCCTCCATGCCGGGATCGAGGAGGGCGACCGCTTCTTCTACTTCACCACCTGCGGCTGGATGATGTGGAACTGGCTGGTCTCGGGCCTCGCATCCGGTGCGACCCTGATGCTCTATGACGGTTCGCCCTTCCATCCGCACGGCAACGTCTTGTTCGACTTTGCCCAGGCCGAGAAAATGACCTATTTCGGCACCTCGGCGAAATTCATCGACAGCGCCCGCAAGGCCGGGCTGACGCCGCGCGAGACGCACGATCTTTCGTCGTTGCGCACGCTGTCGTCCACCGGCTCGCCGCTGTCGCCCGAGGGGTTCGCCTGGGTCCATGACAGCGTCAGGCCGGACGTCCATCTGGCCTCGATTTCCGGCGGCACCGACATCGTCTCCTGTTTCGTGCTCGGCGTCCCGACCGAACCGGTCTGGTCGGGCGAGATCCAGGGGCCGGGCCTCGGCATGGCGGTCGATGTCTGGGACGACGACGGCAAACCGGTGCGGGGGCAAAAGGGCGAACTCGTCTGCACCCGCGCATTCCCGGCCATGCCGGTCGGCTTCTGGAACGATCCCGACGGCGAAAAATACCGCGCCGCCTATTTCGACCGATTGGACAATGTCTGGAACCATGGCGACTTCGCCGAATGGACGGAGCATGGCGGCATCGTCATCCACGGCCGCTCCGATGCGACGCTCAACCCAGGCGGGGTGCGCATCGGCACCGCCGAAATCTACAACCAGGTCGAGTTGATGCCGGAGATCGCCGAGGCGATCTGCATCGGCCAGGATTTCGAGGGCGATGTCCGCATCGTCCTTTTCGTGCGTCTGGCGGACGGTGCAGCGCTCGACGCCGATCTGGAAAAGCGGATCAAGGCGCGGATCAGGAGCGGCGCCAGCCCGCGCCATGTGCCGGCGAAAATCGTCGCCGTGGCCGACATCCCGCGCACCAAATCGGGCAAGATCACCGAACTCGCCGTGCGCGATATCGTTCATGGCCGCAAGGTGAAGAACAGCGAAGCGCTCGCCAACCCGGAGGCTCTGGAGTTGTTTCGTAATCTCGAGGCGCTTCGGGCGTGAATGCTCCGCCGCCTGCCTTCGGCATGGTAAAGGAAAGATGACCGTCGAATTTACCTAGATTTCACGTCTGATACAGAATCGTAAAGTTCGAGGCGGTTCGGTAAGGTTTTGTTAAGACCCAAGCCCGATATTCGCCTCAACTTGAGGGAGAAATCCCACTTCTCGGCCGGTCCCGGAGGAGAAGTATTCGCTCAGGTCCCCGTTGTCACAGCATCATTTTAGGCGTCCCTAGGGACGCCTTTTTTCTGCTGCGCATGCTCATGCGCATTAAAAAGTGCTTATGCTTCGCGGTCGCGCGACAGCGCGTCCGACAACAACAGCACCGGGACAAGCGCCGTCAGGATGATGACGATGGCCGCCGCCGCGCCGTCCTCGGGTGCGCCGCGCGAGGCATTTTCATAGGCATAAGTCGCCAGCGTCGAGAAGCCGAAGGGGCGCAGCAGGATGGTTGCCGAGAGTTCCTTGATCGTGTCGACGAAGACAAGCACCGACGCAGTGAAGATCGCCGGCTTCAGAAGCGGCAAAAGCACGGTCGTGGCGCTCCGCGCCGGCGTCTTGCCAAGGCTGCGCGCCGCCTCGTCCAGATGGGGCGGCAGCTTTTCCAGGCCGGAGCGAATAGCGCCTTCGGCCAGCGCCAGAAACCGGATCGTGCAGGCAAGGATAACCGCTCCGGCCGAGCCGGTCAGCATCAGGCCGGTCGAATAGTCCAGATACGAACGCGCGAAAGCGTCGACGCCGTTGTCGAAGCGCGCCAGCACGAACAGCAGCCCGAGACCGAGTATGCCGCCGGGCAGGGCGTAGCCGATCGAGGCCAGCCGCACCATTGCCGAGACGCTGCGCGCGCGCGCCAGCCGCACCGCGTTGAGTAGCAGCAGCCCGAGTGCGACCGTTATCAGCGCGGTGGCGCCAGCCGTCATCACGCTGTTCAGGAAGGCCTCGGCGAGCGCCGGTGACGAGAACTGCTCGAGCCGCCGGGACGCATACTGGCCGAACACCAGCAGCGGGATGCCGAAACCGCACAGCACCGGCAGCGATACTGCGAGCATCGCCACGATGCGCGCCAGGCCGGTCAGCTTTTTGCGCGGCGGGTGTATCGTCATATGCGTGGCGCGTCCGGTGTGGAACCGCTGCCGCCGCCGCGCGGCCTGTTCGGCAACGAGCAGCATGAACACCAGCGCCAGCATGATCAGCGCGATCTGCGCCCCGCCTTCAAGGCTGCCGCGGTTCAGCCAGGTCGTATAGACCGTAAAGGTCAGCGTGCGGACGCCAAGATATTCGGCGGCGCCGATGTCGTTGATGGTTTCCATCAGCACCAGCGCCACGCCGGCCACGATCGCCGGCCTGGCTACCGGCAAAAGCACGCGCCAGAACACTTTCGACGGGGCGGCCCCCAGCGTGCGCGCCACGTCGGCGATGTTGCGGCCCTGCATGAGGAACACGATCCGCGT